>JBFXEP010000037.1:0-13676 GCA_050179995.1 Hyphomicrobium sp. | reverse complement strand
GGCCGCGTTGAAGGAAAGGCTTGGCGTGCCGATCGAAGGCCCCCATCGGGCGGATCAGTTTTTGCTCGACCATTTACCGGAGACGGGGCGCAACTACGGCATCGCCGCACGTCCGGTCACGCCCGACCGCTGGCTCGAGGAGGGCGACGAGGTCACAGTTGGTAATTTGACGTTCGGGGTCCTGCATTGCCCCGGCCATTCCCCGGGCAGCGTCGTCTTCACCAACCTGCCGCAGCGCTTCGCCCTCGTCGGCGATGTGCTGTTTCAGGGCTCGGTGGGGCGCACCGACCTGCCGGGAGGCGACCACGAGGCGCTCATCCGCTCGATCAAGGAGAAGCTGCTTCCCTTGGGCGACGACGTGGCCTTCATCTGCGGCCACGGCCCGGGCAGCAGCATCGGCGAGGAGCGCCGCAGCAACCCCTTTTTGCGATAAAACGGCCAGCCCTTGACGCCAAGGCGGAACGCGTTGGAACTAGACGTGGTCGTCCACGTTAGGCGGCTGCACGTTTAACGTCTGGCCGGACGCCCGGTCATGGGGAGGGCCTGATGCGCTGGGACGATTTCCGCCGAAGCGACAACGTCGAGGACCGGCGGGGCATGCGAGGAATTCCCGGCGGCGCCGGCGGCCTCGGCATCGGCACGGTGCTGATCCTGGGCGTCGTCGGCTGGGCGCTCGGCATCGATCCGCGCTTGCTGATTACCGGTGCGGAAATTCTGTCCGGCGGCGGCGGCCAGCAGACCCAGCAGTCCGGTCCCGTCGGCGCCCCGCAAGATCAGACGGGGCAGTTCGTGGCCGCGATTGCCGGCGACACGGAAGACCGCTGGCGCGTGATCTTCCAGAACGCCGGGAAGGAGTATACGCCGCCGCGGATCGTCATCTTCTCCGGCGTCACCTCGTCCGGCTGCGGCACCGCGCAGTCCGCGATGGGGCCCTTCTATTGTCCGCTGGACCGGAAGATTTATCTCGACACGTCGTTCTTCCGCGACCTCGAATCCCGCTTTCAAGGGTGTGAGGGCAAGGCTTGCCAGTTCTCGCAAGCCTATGTGATCGCGCATGAGGTCGGCCATCACGTGCAAAATCTGCTCGGCATCCTGCCGAAGGCGCAGCAGATGCAGCAGCAGATGGGAGATCGCGCCGAGGCCAATCAGATCCAGGTGCGCATCGAATTGCAGGCGGACTGCTTTGCCGGCGTCTGGGCCAACGCGGCGCAGAAGAAGTGGAACTTCATCGAGCAAGGCGACGTCGAGGCGGCGATGCAGACGGCGTCGGCGATCGGCGACGACCGCCTGCAGAAGCGCACGCAGGGCCGCGTCGTGCCGGACGCCTTCACGCACGGCTCGTCGGCTCAGCGCGTGCGCTGGTTCACGACGGGCCTGAAGGACGGCCGCGTGTCGAGTTGCGACACGTTCCAGGCGGCGCAGCCCTAGATCACGATGATTTGGATCGAATCGATCCAAAATCATGAACGTGATCGATTTTAATAACTTAGAGCGGGATGCGGGCGGAAAACCGCTCCACGCTTTTCCTCATCCCGCTCTCGCGCGTGATCCCGGAAAGTGGAAACCGGTTTTCGAACAAGACAATGCTCGAACACCGGGAGCGGCGGCGGGCTCTATTCAACGCAGTTGAGTAGAGCCCTGGCGGCGTTCGAAACCGGAGCGCGTCGCGTCAGGTTGCCTTTCCGCTGTGCGCGTAAAGCGCCATGCCGATGAGCGCGGCGCCGCCGAAGATCATATTGATGCCGAGAAGAAGCCCGAGTGCCCACGCTGCCGTCCCGGGCAGTCCCGCGAACACCATGCCGGCCAGAATGAGATCGATGATGCCGCTGACCAGCATCCAGCCCCATCGGCCGGACAGTTGCTGGCGATGCTCCATCGCATAGAGGATCGATGCGATGCCCTCGACGATGAAGAATGCGATCATCACGAGTGTCAACGAGACGGCGCCGCTGACGGGCCTGAGAAGCAGCACGAGACCGGCGCCGATTGCGATGACGGCCGAAAGCAACGACCACCAGAAGCCCGGAGCCTGCCGCGCCATGAAGGTCGTCACCAAGCCGGCAACGCCGCTGATCAGGAAGGCCCACCCGACAAAGATCGTGAAGCCGAGTGTCGCGAGCGGTGGAATGAGGAACGCCAGGATGCCGAGGATGACGAGGATGATTCCCTCCGCGAGGAATAGTCCCCAATGGGCACGCATGGCTTCGCCCAGGTTCCCCGGCGTGGGCGTGCGTGGCGGAACGGCCATCGGATCGGTTGGCATGCGAGCCCTCCTGTGTGCGTTCGGCTGATCGACCCGGAAAGCATAGGCGATGACGAACGGCCGCGCCATCGCGTCATTCATCGTCGCGATGCCCTTATCGTGGCGTAGTGTTGCCGGCGACCTCTGGCCACCGCGAGGCGCTGCGTTGCCGTGAAAGCCGCCGCTGATATCCTCTGCCGATGGCAAAGCCTCAAGACGACGCATCCACCGAAGACGACGCAGCGGCGATTGCCGCCATCCTGCTTCGTCTTTCTCCCGATTATGCGCCGACGCCTCTCGTCAATGTGCCGGCGCTCGCGGCCCGGCTCGGCCTTGCGCAGGTGACGGCGAAAGACGAAGGCCGCCGGATGCTCGGCAGCTTCAAGTCCTTGGGGGGAACGTATGCGGGTCTTCGGGCGCTCGCGCGCGCGAGCGGCATGGAGATCGCGGAGCTCCTGGCGCGGCGCCCGCGCGGCCTGCCGGCGCTGATCTGCGCGAGCGACGGCAATCATGGCCTGGCGGTCGCCGCGGCGGCGAAATTTTCCGGCACGACGGCGCGCATCTTCTTGCACGAAGGCGTGCCGCCGATTCGCGCCGGCCGCATCGCGGCGCAGGGTGCGGAAATAGAATGGACGAAAGGTACCTATGACGATGCCGTGGACGCGGCGGAGGCCGCGGCCCGCGCCGGAGGCGGCATCCTGGTCGCCGATACATCCAACGATCCGGCCGACCTCGTTGTCCGCGATGTGATGGCGGGCTACGGCGTGATCGCGGCCGAGGTTCGCCGGCAGATCGACGACACCGGTCAACCGCGGCCGACCCATCTGTTCGTGCAGGCGGGGGTGGGGGGCCTCGCCGCGGCGCTGGCCGCGGGGCTGAAGGATTGGCTGGCGCCGCCGGCGATGATTGTCGTCGCCGAACCGGCGAAGGCCGCGAGCGTGACGGCCGGTTTGCCGAGCGCGGTGCCGGTCCGTATTGCCGGCGATCTGCACACCGCTGCCGAGATGCTGTCCTGCGGCGAAGCGAGCGCGCCGGCCTTGAATATTCTTCGCCGCTGCGGCGCCGATGTCATCACCGTTTCTGAAGATGACTTGCTTGCCGCGCCGCGCCTCCTCGCGGAATCGCAAGGGCCGGCGACGACGCCGTCCGGCGCGGCCGGCCTCGCCGGGCTGTGTCGCACGGTCCGCGATAGCGACGGCGCGCGGTTTTTGTTGAATGCGGAAAGCCGTGTGCTGCTTGTGATCAGTGAGGCCGGCCTCGACGGACAAGCCTAGCGCGGGACGAAGAGAATTGCCGAGACCCGCCGGGAGCCAATGTGGCGGCCCGCTCCGCATTGCCGCCCGCGCTCCGATCGTCTATTGAGGCCGCAGGCGCCCGTAGCTCAGCTGGATAGAGCGTTGCCCTCCGAAGGCAGGTGTCAAGCGGTTTGTGTCGCAGGAAGAACTTAAAAGAAGCAAGAAAATCAGACGTTTGTCGGAGCAACATTCGTCAACTAACGCCGCCACAAACGTCGCGTAAGCATCGCGTAAGCAGTTTCGAGTGTAGCGTGGCGGAGAGACGGATACGTTGGCGTACGACGATGGAATGCGTCCAACGGCTCGTCATAGAATGCAAGGTATCGAGGCCGAACTCGTTGACCCCAGTGGGTCGCTCAGGCTAGGCAAGATTGCGAAGCGCCCGTAGCTCAGCTGGATAGAGCGCCACCCTCCGAAGGTGGAGGTCACACGTTCGAATCGTGTCGGGCGCGCCACTTCGGTATAAAACTGCGAACGCCACCAGCCGCCGATTCTACGCCCGCAGCGGCGACAAGTGTCCGTAGCAGCTCAGTTTTCGTCCCGAGGATGCGAATTTCGCTCGGGTCGACGACCTCGACGCGTTGCGCGAGCGCACGCAAATGGTCCCCGCCGATAGGTTCCATCTTCGTTCCGCAGCTCGCGTCGCTCAGAGCGCGAACCGCCGCAAGCTTTCCGGCGCAAGAGCGCTGCGCGCGACGGCCGTCTTCAGTGAATAGGACGAGACGGCGCGCCTTTAGAGTCCGAGCTCGGCCCGCTTCTTCTTACTGAGTCCGGTCGTGACCAATGCATGCGAACCTTTCAGATACTGCTTCAACTCCGCCTTGCTGAGGCCGCGATCATAGCTCTGGATCCACTTCATCCCGCGCGACGCCAGGTACGGCGCCGGCCTGCAACCGGAAGCCTCGCGAAGCATTTCCCATCCGATGTCGGATACCTTGAACGTGATCCCCGGATGCTGGCCCCGCCCCCATCCACCGATCGCAAAGACTTTCCCACCCACCTTCCACACATGCGCCCCGCCCCACTGCACGACACAGGTCGTCGCCGGAAGGCTGCCGCAGAAAGCGTTGAATTCGCGATATGTCAGCGGCAATCCTCATTCCTCTAGCAATTCGCGAACGATCGTAGCGGAATTGGCTAGCGTCAGGTACTCACGGTTACCGCTGCGCGGCCAAGGCCGCGATGTCAGAGTGTCCCGGCGGAAACGTAGTTATCAGTTTCATCTACGCTGGCGCGCCAAACTCCGCCGATTGCACGCGACATCACTACCCGGTGCTCCAGACTACGACCTCTACCTACGATACCGTCGTAGGAAAGCGAATTGTGGAGTGTGCAATTCGCTTGCTGTTCTGGACTGGCTAAGCGTGACCGGCAAACAGCGTTTCGATCAGCGGGCATTCCGGCAACGTGCCGTCAGCACATTGCGCGACAACCTTCTTGAGCACCCGCTCCATGCGCTTCAGATCGGCGATCTTCGCCTGCACGTCCTCAAGGTGTGCGGCGGCGACGGCGCGCGCCTCGATACAGGGCTGGTCGCGCTCGTCGACGAGACGCAGCAGCTCACGGATTTCATCAAGGGAGAAGCCAAGCTCGCGCGCCCGCAACACGAAGCGAAGACGCCGCTCATGCGACGTGTCGTAGCTGCGATAGCCCCCAGCCGTGCGCGGCGGTTCAGGCAGAAGACCAACCTTCTCGTAATAGCGCACGGTCTCCAGGTTGCACCCCGTCCGCTGGGCGAGCTCGGCTCGCTGCAGGCCCTTCACCACGGCGTGATCGCGCATCGCAAAATCCCTCTTGACCCTGTAGCGACTACAGACCGTACGGCACGCATTGGATTTCGGCAAGGAAAGAGAGAGTGGACATGGTCGCATCGCGATCCGGAACGGCATGCATGGCGCCTCGTGTGGCGGATCCCTCCGCGTCCGAGCGCGGCGAAGTCGGACGGCAGCGTCTGATCGCCGTTGGCGGCATTTTCGGCGCGCTCGCTGCGTCGTCCTGCTGCATCGTTCCGCTCGTCTTATTTAGTATCGGCATCGGCGGCGCCTGGATTGGTAATTTGACGGCGCTCGCACCCTACAAGCCGATCTTTGTCGCCGGAACGGCAGGCCTTCTCGGTTACGGCTTCTATCTCGTCTACTGGAAGCCGCGGCGAGCCTGCGCCGAGGGCGCCACTTGCGCGCGCCCTATTTCGAACCGTCTCGTCCAGCTCGCGCTCTGGATCGCGACCGCGCTCGTGATCGCCGCCTTCGCCTTCGACTACGTTGCCCCACTGCTGCTTCGCACCTGACACCAAGAGGAGACCCGACCCATGAAGAAGACTTTGGGCGCTTTCGCCCTGATCGCCTCAGTGATGACGGCGTCGACCGCATTCGCCGGCGAGCGCACGATCACCTTCGCTGTCGACAACATGACCTGCGCCTCGTGTCCCTACATCGTCAAGAGTTCGATGGAGGGGGTCCCCGGCGTCGCAAAGGTCGTCGTTTCGTTCCGTGCCAAGACCGCAACCGTGATCTTCGACGACGCGAAGACGAACCCGGACGCCATCGCGACCGCCAGCATTAACGCGGGCTATCCGGCCCATCCGGTGAAGCAGGGCAGTTGAGGTGCATGACCGCGCCCTGATCCGTGCGGGCACGGCTGGCGCCGTCCTCGCTGTGATCTGCTGCGCGGCGCCGCTCCTCGCCGGAGTTCTGCCACTGGCCGGTCTCGGAGCATGGCTGGCAGGTGCGGGTCTGGTGGTGTTTCCCCTGGTGATCGCGTGCTTCGGTCTGGTCGCGTGGGGTATCCATCGTCGCCGTGCAAAAGCTGACTGCGGCGAGACCAAGATTCACAACGAAGGGGTGAACCCATGAACGACTGTTGCACATCCTCCTCGTCCCGGGACAAGCTTGCAGCTTCCGCATCCACGACACTGCCGAGCTACGTCGTACGGCCGGGCGTGACGTTTCCGGATTGGTCTGTGGTCAAATCACCAGCGGTCAAGGATGCCCTGCAGGCGATGGTCGGGTCCAACCATGTGTTCGATCGCTGGAGTGGCTACGATCCCGCCACGGATCGGGTTCGCGTTGCGCTGCTCCATCTCTACTCCGAGGACGGACGAGCCCCGACCACGGGCGCGCTTGCGGAGCGAGCGGGGTTGAACGAGACGTCCGTCTGGACTCTGCTCGAAGAGCTCCGCCGTCGCGACCTGGTCGTGCTCGACGGCGAGCGAATCGTCGGCGCCTATCCCTTCACCGATAGGGACACGGGCCACCGGGTTACACTCGACGGACGTGTTCTCAACGCCATGTGCACGGTCGACGCACTCGGCATTGGCGCCATGACTGATCGCGATATCACGATTGCATCGCGCTGCCGTCATTGTGGTGCGCCAATCCGGGTCACCACACGGGATCAAGGTCGGATGCTGGCTCGCGTTGAGCCGAAGACGTCGGTCATGTGGCAAAGCGTTCGCTATGAAGACGCGTGCGCTGCGAACTCGCTGTGCGCGACGACCGCCTTCTTCTGTTCGGACGACCATCTCTCCGTCTGGCGCCGTGAACAGGCTGCGGACGAGGCCGGATTTCGGCTGTCGATCGAGGAAGGGCTGGAGGCTGGTCGCGCTCTGTTTGGCCCGAGCCTCGCCGGCCTCGATACGACGGCACAGTCGTCGGTCGGCTCGACATCGAAGAGGGCCGCAGTGGCGGACCGTCGCTTTCGCGCGAACGGTCGCAATGGTGGCGCCTACGATCTCCTCGTCATCGGCGCCGGCTCGGCCGGCTTCTCGGCCTCGATCACAGCTGCCGATCAGGGCGCACAGGTGGCGCTCATCGGCAGCGGCACCATCGGCGGCACCTGCGTCAATATCGGTTGCGTGCCGTCGAAGACCTTGATCCGCGCCGCCGAGACGCTTCACAACGCGCGCGTGGCAGCACGTTTTGCCGGCATCACGGCCGAGGCTGAACTGACTGACTGGCGCGGAACCGTTCGTCAGAAGGATGCACTTGTTTCCGAACTCCGCCAGGCCAAGTACGCGAACCTGCTCCTCGCCTACAACGGTATCGCTTATCGTGGAGGAGCGGCGCGCATCATAGAAGGCGGTGTTGAGGTGGACGGCGCGCGCATTCCCGCCGGCAAGATCATCATCGCGACCGGTGCGAGGCCAGCGGTGCCCGCCATCCCTGGCATCGACGCTATACCGTATCTGACCAGTACGACCGCGCTCGACCTCGAGGAGCTGCCGCGATCGTTGCTCGTTATCGGCGGCGGCTATATCGGGGCGGAGCTCGCTCAGATGTTCGCCCGCGCTGGCGTCAAGGTGACGCTCGTGTGCCGGTCTCGTCTGCTCCCCGAGGCCGAGCCCGAGATCGGCGCAGCGCTGACGGGATATTTCCAGGAAGAAGGGAGCTCCGTGATCTCCGGCATCGCCTACCGTGCGATCCGCAAGACCGAGAACGGCATTGCGCTCGATGTTTCGCGCGACGGCCAGAACACCACGATTGGCGCCGATCAGGTGCTGATCACCACCGGGCGCGCACCCAACATCGAAGGCCTTGGGCTCACCGAACACGGGATCGCCGTCTCGCCGAAGGGCGGCATCGTCGTCGACGACCGCATGCGCACCACCGGGGCCGGCATCTATGCCGCCGGCGACGTCACCGGCCGCGACCAGTTCGTCTATATGGCCGCCTACGGCGCCAAGCTCGCTGCCAAGAATGCGCTTAACGGCGACAGCCTGCGCTATGACAACAGCGCCATGCCCGCCATCGTGTTCACCGACCCGCAGGTGGCGAGCGTTGGGCTGACCGAGGCCGCGGCGCGCACGGCCGGGTATGCCATCCGTGTTTCCACGATTGGTCTCGACCAGGTGCCGCGCGCGCTCGCCGCTCGCGACACTCGTGGACTTATCAAGCTCGTGGCCGACGCCGGCAGCGGCCGGCTGCTGGGTGCGCATATCCTCGCGCCGGAAGGAGCCGACAGCATCCAGACCGCGGCGCTGGCGATCCGGCAGGGTCTCACCGTCGACGAACTCGCGGATACGATTTTTCCGTACCTCACCACTGTCGAGGGGCTGAAGCTTGCGGCACTGTCGTTCAAGAAGGACGTGGCCAAGCTGTCGTGTTGCGCTGGATAGCTATCGCGCTCGGACGTCCGCAACCCGTTTGCAGCATCACACGGTCGTCGTAGGGGATAGCGTCCCGGATCGTATTCCAGGCGGCGTTCGTGTTTTGGGGGATGCGCGCTCACAGTGTGCAAGCGGAGACATAGTTGTCAGTTTCATCTACGCTGGGGCGCCAAATCTACGCAGGAGCACGCTATGTTGCGCTCCGATAGCCTGTTCAACGCCGTCGCACTGGCTTCGGCTTTTTCGACGGCAGTTTTTCCACATAGGCGAGGGCAGCATTGAGCCAGCTTTCAAGGCTTCGATCCGTGGCGAAGCCCCTTGGCGCGACCATGCCGAAACCCGCCATTCGTCTTCCGGCGCCTAGGCAGGGCGCGACGTGGGGTCTTGCGAGCGCCTTGGCCTCGGCGGCGGCGCCGACTCGGACCATCAGGCCTTTTTCCGATATGCAGCAAAGCATGTTTCCAGCCAGCATAAAGGTGAGCCCGCCGAACATGCGCTTGACGATGATGGGCCGATCCTTGAGCGCTTGACGCGCGCGGCCGGCGAAGACATCTGTGGCGTTCAAGGTCTTCATAGGCTGGCAGAAGGGTTCATCTCGCTACCTGAGTTTTCTCGTCTGGGCTCATCGGCTGCCGAAAGGCGAGCGCGGTCAGCGGCGCGACCATGATCCACTGCACAATCGTGAATCCGGTCTCGATCAGGATATAACTTGGGACCGAGGCCATCATGTTCTTGGCGGCGACCGCAAGCGTGGTGAAACTCCACGATAGAACTGCGCCTAGGGCAGCATAAGCCAGCACCCGCGCCGAGAACACGCCGTCCCGCTGCGCAAAGGCCTTCTTGTAAATCCAGGCGAAGCTGACCGCCTGGATCAGCATTGAAAGGAAGCCGAACGGAATGATGATGTCGTCGCGGTAGATCTGCAGTGCCCGGTAGTAGTCCTCGAACAGCACGAGATGCCAGACGAAGCCGAGCACAAAGGTCGGCGCCAAATAAGCGAGTATGGCGAGCGCAAAGCGTGTCATTGCGGTTTTCCTTTCTTATGAGTTGTTTTCGGTGGCTTCGTTTCGACGAAGGCGCAAGTGCTTCTCAGCCATAGGGCGATCAACGTCTTGGTGAGCGCTGGGCAGGGTCGACATGGACGTAACCTTCCATGCCCCGTCCACGCATCTCCGTCACCCGCACGCCGGGGCGGGTGAGAGCGTCGGCCTGGGCCGCCTTTCAGAGGCGCGCCAAGAGAGGCCGCGCTCCGAGGCGACCACCAGCATGTTGCCGTTCAGCATGAAGCCAATGCCGCCGATCATCTTGACCTCGCGAACCGCTTTGACGTCGGCGAGCGCTGTCCGCACGGCCGCGTCAATGTCATCAGCCTCCATGCGCCCGCCCTTCTGCCCGCAGGCAGGCCGAGAGCTGATCGACGGCGCCGCGCCAACCCTCGGCATGACGCTTGGGCGCGCCTGGGCGCGAAAGGTTCAGGTGATGAATGCGCAGCTCAGAGCCTGCGCCACGCGACGCGATCGCAACCCGCACTTCAGACTCTACGCCCGCATGCTCGTCGGGTGGCTCAATGTTCCAGGAGAAGATGAGTCCGCTCGGCGGCTCGATCGCGCGAAAGACGCCGTTGACGTGCATGATCTGCCCGTCGGCGACGTGATACGCGAAGCGGTAGGCGCCGCCGACGCGAAACTCGAAGCTCAGAACCTCGAGCCTGACTTCAGGGCCAGGCCGCAGCCACCGGCTCACCAAGCGCAAATCCGCAAAAGCGGCGAACACCATCTCCGGCGCGGCATCCAAGCGTCTGCGAATCTCGACAGCGTCTTTACCAGGATGCATCGCCGTCGACCTCCGTCTAACACTCAGCCTGCGGCTTGCAATTCGGCCAGCAGCTCTTCGAGGAGCTTCATGCCGGCACTCCAGCCTTTGCCCATTTTCTCGACCGCGGCGGCGAAGCAGGCGATCTCGGCTTCGCTCGCCTCATGCGGCGTCCAGATCAGGCGCATCCGGGTCTGACCGCCAACTTCCTCAAAGGTGATGACCGTCATGAGCACGCGCGGCCAGTCCGGCATCATCGGATTGGAGGCGATATTCCAATGCGCATCGGCATTAGCCATGAGGCAAACCAGTCGCTCCGGCTCGACGACGTCCTTGTACTCCGTTCGCTGATAGGTGGACCTGTTCCCCATTTTCATTTCGTTGAGCCACAATCCACCCGGCTTCACGTCGAGGCGATGGATGATCGTCTCGACGCTCGGTCCGTACCAGCGGGACAGCAGTTGAGGATCAGTCCACGTCCTCCAAACGAGCGCCCGTTGCGCTGCGAATATCCGCTCCAGCACATAGCTCGGCAAATCAGTCATTCGCGCTTCCCCTCAGCTTGCTTCAATTCTTCCAAGAGGCCCTCGAGTTGATCGAGGCTGCCCTCCCAGAAGGCGAGATGACGCTCCAGCCACGCCCGCGCCTGCTGCATCTGCGACGGCTGAAGCGTGAATACATGATGACGTCCCTCTACGCGCCGGGAGATCAATTGTGCCTGCTCCAACACGCGCAAGTGCTTGGAGATAGTCGGCTGCGAACTCTCGAACAGCGCGCCGAGCTCGCCCGCCGAGCACGCGCCTTTGCGACTGATAGCGGCGAGCATGCGTCGCCGCGAGCCGTCGCCAAGGGCGTGGAACGTTCGATCCAAGGCCTCGGTATATTGTATAGCCATCTGGCTAATCGTATAGCGCTCACGTCGTGGCAGCGCAAGCGGCTAAACGCCTAGCAGCCGAGCCTTAAGCCGGTACCTCGACCGCAAACAACGGTCGTAAGAAGGCGAGTACGGTGCCTGCCTGCGATGCCGATTATCTTCCCACGCCGTGCGTAGGGAAAAAGTTCGTCATCGCGCGATCAGCCATCATGCTGGCAGCGATGGGCCGGAGGATTCTTCTCCGGTCCATCGCTGCTCGAATCTGTCTTGAAGCGGAGGTTGCGTTCCCAGAACTCGTGCGTCTCGCCGTCGCCGGTTGTGACGCGGTATGTGTCGCGGCTATAGGTGATCGTCCGGACATGCTGCGTTGGCTCCAACCGGCGCAGATGAGGGGCAGGACTACCTCCCATCGTGCCACCCATTGGCATAGATTGATCGTCCGCCGCAGTTCGTCCCGACGCAGTCGCGTCCTTAAGGAATCTGATGAGATCGGTCCGCATCTTCGCGTCCTTGATACCCGCGAATGTCATTCTGGTTCCAGGAATCATATGTGCGGGATCCGTTAACCAAGGATCGAGAGAGGCTTCGTCCCAGACAATATCGGCTGTTTTGAGCGTTTGCGAATAGCGCTCAAAACTTTTAAGGCTCCCCGTTTAGCGGCCCGACAAGCCGGCGAGACTCGGTCCCGTCGTGTTGCGATCGGGCGTAAGTGAACGACAGGCGACGCATGTCCTGTAAGCCAGTTGGCCGCGGGCAGCGTCGTCTACCTGCGCGAGTGCGGGCGAGATCAACACACAGACGAGCGATATCGCAGTCGGCGCACGCATGGCACACCTCATCGGAAGAACACGTATTTCACGAGGGCGGCGACGACAAGCACCAGCACGAGGACGCCGATCAGGCCGACGAGGCCCATGGCCCCGCTCATTCCTCCCATCATGTCGTGCATCCTCAGATCCTCCTATTATTCGGCAGATGCCCTGAAGTTGAGGCGTCGGACTCGAGCATGCTCTCGCAGGCTGCCGATGAGAGCTGCAGACGCCAGCCTTTCACCAACCCGTAAACGACCGGAATCACGACCAGCGTCAGCACGGTCGACGACACCATGCCGCCGATCATCGGCACGGCGATGCGTTGCATTACTTCGGATCCTGTGCCGGTGTTCCACAGGATCGGAACAAGTCCCGCCATGATGGCGACGACCGTCATCATTTTCGGCCGTACGCGTTCAACGGCGCCGAGCATGATCGCCTGATAAAGGTCGGCCCGCGTGAAGGCACGGCCCTCCGCAGCCCTCTCCGTTTTCAGCTCCGCCATGGCCTGTTCGAGATAGATCAGCATAACGACGCCGGTCTCGGCGGCGACACCGGCCAGTGCGATGAAGCCGACAGCAACAGCGACCGACATGTTGAAGCCAAGCCACCACATCAGCCAGATGCCTCCGACCAGCGCGAAGGGTAGCGAGAGCATGACGATGAGAGTCTCAGCGAGAGCGCGAAAATTGAGGTAAAGCAGCAGGAAGATGATGAGCAGCGTCACCGGTACAACGATCTTGAGCCGCGCTTCGGCTCGCTGCAGATACTCGAACTGGCCGCTCCACGAGACGTAAGTACCGGCCAGCAGCTTCACCTCGTTCGCCACCGCCCGCTGCGCCTCCGCCACATAGCCGCCAAGATCGCGGCCGGCGATATCGACGAAGATATAAACGGCGAGTTGGCCGTTCTCCGTCCGGATCGACGTCGCTCCGCGTGTGAGCTCGACCTTGGCAACTTCGCCTAGCGGTACGGTGCCGCCCCCAGGCAGCGGCACCTCAACATCGCGTGCGATCGACTGCGGATTTGAACGGAGATCGCGAGGATATCGGATTGTCACAGCGTAGCGCTCTCGGCCTTCGACTGTCGTCGTGACGGTTTCAGCGCCGAGTGCGGTGGCGATCACATTTTGCACGTCGCCGATGGCAAGACCATAGCGCCCGAGCGCTTCCCGGTCGGGGACGATGTCGAGATAGTAGCCGCCGATCACCCGCTCGGCATAAGCGCTCGACGTGCCCGGCACAGTTCGCAAGACACGTTCGATCTCCCGGGCGGTCCGCTCCATCTCCGCCAAATCCGCCCCAAACACCTTGACGCCGACGGGCGTGCGAATCCCGGTCGAAAGCATGTCGATGCGTGCTCGGATCGGCATCGTCCAGGCATTGGAGACTCCGGGGAATTGCAGCGCCCGGTCCATCTCGGTCTTGAGACTGTCGGCGGTGACGCCCGGGCGCCATTCGAGTTTTGGCTTCAGGTTGATGATGGTCTCGAACATCTCGGTTGGCGCCGGATCGGTCGCCGTGAGTGCACGGCCCGC
>JBFXEP010000036.1:0-13803 GCA_050179995.1 Hyphomicrobium sp. | reverse complement strand
CGAGGTCAGCGCCTGGACCGAGACCTCCGCCATCATTTCCGGCGGCCTCGCCACGGGCCAGAAGATCGTGGCGGCGGGCGTTCACAAACTCGACGCCGGTATCCCGGTCCGCATCATCGAGGTCGCGCCATGAGCACGCCCGCAGACTCCGAGCACCCCGTCTCGCGTGGCAACGTCTCCGCCTGGGCGGTTGCACACCCCGCGCTTGTGCTGTTCCTGATCATCGTGTTCTCGGTGGCTGGCCTTGTCAGCTATCTCAACCTCGGCCGCGCGGAGGACCCGTCGTTCGCGATCAAGACGATGGTGATCAGCGCGGCATGGCCCGGCGCCACGGCCGAGGAAATGCAGGATCAGGTTGCCGACAAGCTCGAGAAGCGCCTGCAGGAGCTTGAGCTGTTCGACTACGTCAGAACCTACACGCGGCCGGGCGTTACCGTCATCCAGGTGCAGCTCAAGGATACGGCCAGGCAGAAGGAGGTCGATGACTCCTGGTACCAGGTGCGCAAGAAGCTCAACGACGCCCGCCCCACGCTGCCGCAGGGTGTGCAGGGTCCGTTCTTCAACGACGAGTACGGCGACGTCTACTCCGCCATCTACATGCTGTCGGGTGCCGACCTATCGCTTGCCAAGCTCAAGGACTATGCGGAGATCGTGCGCCAGCGCATCCTGCGCACGGAGGGCGTCGCCAAGGTCGATATCGTGGGCGTGCGCAATCAGCGCATCTTCATCGAATTCAGCCACCGCAAGCTGGCGACGCTCGGCATCACGCCGCAGACCATCTTCGACAGCGTGGCGCGCCAGAACGCGGTGACGGCCGCGGGAACCGTCGAGACCAGCGCCGACCGCATCGACATCCACGTCACCGGCGCGTTCAAGGGCGAGGCGGCCATTGCCGAGGTCCCCATCGAGGCGGGCGGCACCACGTTCCGCCTCGGCGATATCGCCACCATCAAGCGCGGCTACGAAGATCCACCGGCCGGCATCGTGCGCCACAACGGCAGCGAGGCCGTCGGTGTCGTCGTCGCCATGACCAAGGGCGCCAATGTGCTCGAGCTCGGCCAGCGACTCAAGGAGGCGATTGCGGACGCCAAGGCTCAGGTCCCGACCGGCGTCGAGATCGACCAGATCACCGATCAGCCGCGCGTCGTCGAGGAGTCGGTCAGCGAGTTCCTGCGCTCGTTCGTCGAGGCGCTGGCCATCGTGCTCGTTGTCAGCTTCATCTCGCTCGGGTGGCGATCGGGCCTCGTGGTCGCCACGTCCGTCCCGCTCGTCCTCGCCGTCGTGCTCGTCGTCATGAACGTGGCCGGGCTCAACCTCGATCGAATTACGCTCGGCTCGCTCATCATCGCGCTCGGCCTTCTCGTCGACGATGCGATCATCGCCGTCGAAATGATGGTCGTCAAAATGGAACAGGGCTGGAGCCGCATCCGCGCCGCGGCGTTCGCCTGGGATTCCACCGCCTTCCCCATGCTGACGGGAACACTGGTGACGGCCGCCGGCTTCCTGCCGGTCGGCATCGCGCGCTCGACGGCCGGCGAGTATGCCGGCAACATCTTCTGGATCGTCGGTCTCGCCCTCGTGGTGTCGTGGATTGTGGCCGTGTTCTTCACGCCCTACATCGGCGTCAAGCTGCTGCCGAATTTCGCGAAGCACGGCTCCGCGCACGGAGCGCACGACATCTATGACACCCGCCTCTATCGCCTCCTTCGCCGCTTGGTCGGGTGGTCCGTGCGCTTCCGCTGGGTGGTCATCGCGCTGACGCTCGGGGCTTTCGTATCGGCGATCGCCGCGTTCACACAGGTCCAGCAGCAGTTCTTCCCGACGTCGTCCCGCCCGGAGCTCTTCATCGAAATCCGCATGCCGGAAGGGACCTCCATCGGCGTCACCGAGGCTGCGGCGAAGAAGGCGGAAGCCCTCATCAAGGGCGATCCCGATGTCGAGTACTACACGACCTACATCGGCGAAGGCTCCCCGCGCTTCTTCCTGGCGCTCAATCCGGTGCTGCCGAACGAGAACTTCGCGCTCGTCGTCATGATGACCAGGGGTGCGGAGGCGCGCGAACGCCTGAAAGACCGGCTCGAAAAGCTTGTCGCCGAGAACGTCATCCCGGAGGCGCGCCTGCGTATCGATCGGCTGAACTTCGGCCCGCCCGTTGGCTTCCCCGTGCAGTTCCGTGTGGTCGGCCCGGACGGCGACAGTGTGCGCAACGTCGCGGACAAGGTGCGGAGCGCCATGAGCGCCAACCCGCACACGCGTGAGGTGCAGTTCGATTGGAACGAGCAGAAGAAGTCGATCCGGCTCGAGGTCGACCAGGATCGCGCGCGATCGCTGGGGCTCACGCCGCAGGACATCTCCCAGACGCTGGGAACGCTGTTGTCCGGCTACACGGTGACCGAATACAAGGAAGGCATCGAGCTTGTGCCGGTCGTTGCGCGCGCCATCCCGGAAGAGCGCCTTGGCCTCGGCTCGTTCGAGGATCTCACCATTCCGACGCGCTCGGGCGCGGCCGTTCCAATCTCCCAGGTGGCTCGGGTCCACTACGAGTTCGAGGAGCCGATCCTGTGGCGGCGCAATCGCGATGTCGTTCTGACCGTGCGCTCGGACATCGCGCCGGGTATGCAGGCCCCGGACGTCACCGCGCAGATTCAGCCCGCGATCGACGAGATCGCCGCCGCGCTGCCGCCCGGCATGCGCATCGAGGTCGGCGGCGCGGTGGAGGAAAGCGCCAAGGCCAACGCGGCGCTGTTCAAGATCTTCCCGCTCATGTTCCTTGCGATGCTGACCATCCTGATGCTGCAGCTCCACAGCTTCTCGACGCTGTTCCTGGTCTTCTCGACCGCGCCCCTCGGGCTGATCGGCGCCAGCTTCTCGCTGCTCGCGTTTGATGCTCCGTTCGGCTTCAATGCGCTGCTCGGGCTCATCGCGCTCGCCGGCATGATCATGCGCAACACGGTCATTCTGGTCGATCAGATCGATGCGGATGTGGCCTCTGGCCTCTCGCGCTGGGATGCGATCATCGAATCGACCGTGCGCCGGTCCCGGCCGTTGGTGCTGACCGCGCTGGCCGCCATATTGGCCATGATCCCGCTCTCCCGCTCGGTGTTCTGGGGGCCGATGGCAATCACGATGATGGGCGGCCTTCTGGTCGCGACCATCCTGACGTTGTTGTTCCTGCCGGCCCTCTATGCAGCCTGGTTCCGCGTGCGTAGGCCGAAATCGGAGCAGGTCACTCTGCTCCCGCAACTCCAGTGATGTGACCCCCATCCGCATCTTCTCGCTGCTCGCCCGGATTGCCTCGATGGAGACAACCATCAAGAAAAGTGCCAGCGCCAAGTCAGCCAGAGCGAGAGGGTGTCCAGCCAAACATGAGCGAGGCGCTGAGGGTCACCGTACGGCTGGAGCCCAATAGACGTATCCTCGCTGCCCCGCTGAATGACGCAAGTTGCAGCAATGGCGGTCGCGCCCATCGCTTGACAAGAAGCCAGAGTAACGGCGACCGGGAATGTCTGTCGCAGGCGCATGATCAAATCGCTTTGCGTTCGATCCCTTCCATGAGAGCGAGCAGGACCCTTAAGATTTCAACGGGCTGGGGCGGACACCCTGCCACCGTGGCATCGACGGGTATCACTGCGGAGACCGACCCCACGCAGGCATAGCTTCCCGCAAACATGCCGCCGTTGCAGGCGCACTGACCCGCGGCCACCACCCACTTGGGATTCGGCGTGGCGCGCCATGTGCGCTCCAAAGCCTCGCGCATATTGTGCGTGACGGGCCCGGTGACGAGCAGGACATCGGCGTGGCGTGGAGATGCAACGAACCTGAGGCCGAAGCGCTCTATGTCATAGAAGGCATTACTGAGCGCATGGATCTCGAGCTCGCACCCGTTGCACGAGCCGGAATCTACTTCGCGGATCGAGAGACTGCGTCCCAGGCTGCGCCGCGTCGACCGCTTGAGGCGTTCGCCGACCTCGACCAACGCCGTCTCGTCGGGCTTCGGGGCCGCCTCGGTCAGCGGTCCGTGAAGGAGGCTTTCGAGCAGAGTCTTGCGCATGACGCGATGGCCTCAGAGGTCGTGCCCCGCGTAGGAGCAGTTGAACGATTTGTTGCAGAGCGGAAAATCGGCGACGATGTTGCTCTCGATGACCGCCTCGAGCAGGGGCCATTGGAACCATGACGGGTCGCGAAGGTGGCATCTCGCGACAGTTCCGCCGTCGAGTCGAACCCAGACGAAGATGTCGCCGCGGAAGCCCTCGACCAGCGCTGCGCCCTCCTGTGGGCCGATAGTGATAGCTGACGTCGCGCTGAGGTCGATCGGGCCTTCCGGCAAGGCTTCGAGCAACTGCCGGATGAGGCGCATCGACTGCTCGACCTCGAGAACCCGGATCCAGAGTCGGGCATTGACGTCACCGTCCTTGCGCACAGGAACGTCGAAGGCAAGCTCGCCGTAGGGGGGATAACCGGGGTGGCGGCGGCAATCGAAGTCCCGGCCGGATGCCCGCCCCACGAAGCCGCCGGCTCCGAACTGAACCGCCAGCGGGTTCGAGAGAATTCCGGTCGTCGCGGTCCTGTCCTGCAGCGAGGTCGTGTTGTCGTAAAGCTCCAGCAGCCGCGGCGCGCCGGCTTCGATCAAGCCAAGAACTGCGAGAATCTCTTTCGCCCCTTCCCTTGAGAGATCGCGCGCCACGCCTCCGGGCACGATGGCGTCCATCATCAGCCGGTGGCCGAACGCCGTCATCGCCGCTCTGAGCACCCGTTCGCGCAACACCGCGAGATGCGCGAGCATCAGCGCGAAAGCGGCGTCGTTACAGATGGCGCCGATGTCACCCAGATGATTGGCGATGCGCTCCAGCTCCGCCATCACCGCCCTCAAGGCCACGGCACGTGGAGGCACGGTGACGCTTGTCGCAGCTTCCACGGCGCACACAAAAGCGAGGGCGTAGGCGACCGTGCTGTCTCCCGAGACGCGCCCGGCAAGGCGGGCCGCCGCCTCGATCTCGCTGCCCGCCATGAGACGTTCTACGCCCCTGTGCACATACCCGAGCCGTTCCTCGAGACGCACGACCGTCTCGCCGCTGGCCGTAAAGCGGAAATGACCGGGCTCGATGATCCCGGCATGCACGGGACCCACAGGGATCTGATGCAGGTCCGCCCCCTCGACGGGCAAGAACGCGTAAGGCGATCCCTTCTGCGGCGCGGCCGGCTTCGCGGCCAGCGGATGGCGTTCGCTCCAGCGGCCGTGATCAAGCCATGGACGCGTGTCGGGAGAGCCCTTGGCCAAGAGCCCCACGAGATCGGCGATCGCGCGTTCGAGGCGGATGGCCGGCGGGTGCACGCGGCCGACGGAAGGGAACTGCCCGTCTGGACAGGCGAGGCTCAGAATGGCGAGCTTGCCTGTCGCGTGATCGAGAACGGTCATATGAACCATGTCGGGCTCGCCCCAGAGTGCAACGAGCGTCCAGCGGCCGGCCGCGAGCTCGACCGCCGCGGCGTTCCACTGCGCGCGATCGACGGACCGTCGCGGCCAGGGGCGCGGCGGCGCGGCGATAGAAGAGGCTCCCAAGACGGCATCGAAGGCTGGCATCGGCTCCTCCCTCCTCAGCCGAGCAATCTGGCGACGGCTTGAAACCACGCCACCAGCTCGGCCGGCAAAAACACGCCAGCCGCGAGCACCAGGGCGAAATGGGCGAACATCGGCACGTACGAGGCTTCGACGGGTGCCAGGCGCCCCTTGGGCTCGCCGAACGCCAGCCCGTTGAGCTTCCCCAACAGCGCGCCGAGCGCGAGAACGACCCCGGCGACGAACAGCACGGCGAGCAGCGGCGCGCGGGCGAACGTCGACGTTATGATCAAAAACTCGCTCATGAAGAGCCCGAACGGCGGCAGGCCGGCGATGGCCACGACGCCGGCGACGAGACCCCAGCCGAGCACCGGATGCGTTGCGGTCAAGCCGCCGATCTCGGTCATGTTCTGCGTGCCCTTCACCTGGGCGATGTGCCCCACCGAGAAGAAGATCGCCGATTTCGTCAGGCTGTGCATGGTCATGTGCAGGAGACCCGCGAAGTTCGCAAGCGGTCCGCCCATGCCGAAAGCAAACGCGATGATGCCCATGTGCTCGATCGACGAATAGGCGAACATGCGTTTGATGTCGCGCCGCCGATAAAGCATGAACGCGGCGAACAGGAGCGAGATGAGGCCCATGGCAACCATCAGCTGCCCCGGCGCAATCGCTTGGCCGTTGGTGGCGAGCAGCATCTTGAAGCGCAGGAGCGCGTGCAGCGCCACGTTGAGCAGCAGCCCAGACAGCACGGCCGAGATCGGGGTCGGGCCTTCGGCGTGCGCATCGGGCAGCCAGCCGTGCATGGGCGCCAGACCGACTTTGGTTCCATAGCCGAGAAGAAGGAAGACGAAGGCCAGGTTGAGAAGCTCGGGATCGAAGCCCGCGGCCCGCAGCATCAAGGCCGTCCAGGCCATGGCCTCGATCTCCTGGCCTGCCACCGGGCGCGCCGCCATGTAGAGGAGGATGGTCCCGAACAATGCGAGCGCGATGCCGACGCTGCCAAGAATGAAGTATTTCCACGCCGCTTCGAGCGCCTGGTGCGTGCGGTAGATGCCGACCATGAGCACGGTCGTGAGCGTCGCGAACTCGACGCCGACCCACATGAGACCGAGGTTGTTGGCGACCAAAGCAAGGTTCATCTCGAACATCAGCGCCTGATACATGGCGTGATAGAAGCGCAGGTAAGCTGGTGTGAGGCGGCCGGTCTCGATCTCGTGGGCGATATAGCTCGCGCTGAAGGCGCTGGTCGTGAAGCCGACGAACGTGTTCAGAACCACGAACACGATATTGAGATCGTCGACGTGCAGCAGAAGGCCGGGCTCGGGTCGCCGCCAGAGGAGCGAAAGCGCCGCGACGAGCGTGAGGAAGCTCGCCAGGACGTTGAGGCGCGCGGTGATGCGGTAGCCTGGCAGAAGGGCCAGGATCGCGGCCGACACCGCCGGAACCGCAAGAACGAGCGTGAGACCGTCGGCGGCAGGGAGCGCGATCATGACTGCTCTCCGCGGAAGCGGTCGAGGGCATGCATGTCGACGGTGTCGAAACGCTCGCGGATGCGAAACAGAAAGATGCCGATGACAAGAAAGGCGACGAGAACCGAGAACGCGACGCTCATTTCGACGACAAGCGGCATCCCCTTGGCGCCTGCCGCCGCGAGGATCAACCCGTTCTCGAGCGACATGAAGCCGACCACCTGGCTCACGGCGTTGCGGCGCGTCACCATCATGAGGAAGCCCAGGAGAACAACAGAGAGCGCGAGCGCCAAGTCCTCGCGCGCGAGCCGGTCTGCGCCCTCTGTTACGCGCAGCATCACGACCATCGAGAGAGCGACGAGGCCGATACCGAGCAACATGGTAAGGCCGATGCCGCCCACCGTCTCGATGCTGCGGTGGATTTCGAGGCGCACGACCACGCGATGCAGGAGAACCGGGATCAGAATCGCCTTCAGCACCAGGGCGATGCCGGCCGTGATGTAGAGGTGCGGCGCATTCTGGACATAGGCCTGCCAAGCAACCGACAACGACAACACCAGGGCATGCAGCGCGAACACGTTGAGGAGCCCGAACATGCGGTCCTGGTAGAGCAGCATGAAGCTGACGAGCACGAGACCGCCGGCCAGAAGATGCGCAATGTCGAAGACGAGGCGTTGGTCCAATGTTAGAGGCTCCTCGACATGAACAGCAGAAGCGTGGCGAGCAGCCCAAGCATCAGGGCAATGCCAAGGAACTCGGCCACACGGAAGACGCGCATCTTGGCGATTGCCGTCTCGAAGATCGCGAGCAGAAGCCCGAGGCCGGCCAGCTTTGCCACATACGAGGCAGCGCCGACGGCGAGCGCCTCGGGATTGTCGACCGTGGTCGCCATGCCCCAGGGCAGGAAAAGACAGGCAATCAGCGACCCGTAGAGCAAAAGCTTGAGGTGGGCCGCCATCTCGATGACAGCCAGATGGCGACCCGAATATTCGAGGATCATGGCCTCGTGAACCATGGTGAGCTCGAGGTGGGTCGCGGGATTGTCCACCGGGATGCGTGCGTTCTCGGCGGTCGCAACGATGATGAGGGCCACCAGCGCCAGCCCGAGCGAGACGCGCAACCCGACCTCGGGCGACATCATGAAGCCCGACACGGTTGAAAGCTGCGTCGATCCCGCGAGGAGGGCGACGGTGAACACCATCATGATCATGGCGGGTTCCGCCAGCGTCGCGAACATCACCTCGCGGCTCGAGCCGATGCCGCCGAAGCTGGTGCCGACGTCCATACCGGCAAGGGCGAGAAAGAAGCGCGCGCTGCCGAGCAGAGCGGTGATCGCGATCAGATCCGCCGACCAGCTGAACATGAGGCCCGACGCGAAGGTCGGCACCAGGCTTGCCGCCACCCATGTGGCCGCGAAAATCAGGTAGGGCGCGGAGCGGAAAAGCCACGACGCATTGTCCGCAAGCACGACCTCCTTACGCACGAGACGCAGCAGATCCCGGTACGGCTGCAGGACCGGAGGGCCGCGGCGCAAAAGCAGGCGCGCCTTCACCTTGCGTACGAAGCCGGTGAGCAGCGGCGCGAGCGCGAGGACGAGCAGCATCTCGCCGCCTTGTGCCAGGAGGTTAAGCATCACTGCCATATCGCGAGCCCCAGGAGCAGAAGAACCAGAGCCACGAACACGAGGCTGAGGAAGCTTCGGATGGTCAGGAACTGCGCCTTGTTGAGGAAGCGCGAGAGCGTATCGACCGCCCATGCGATGGGCGCATAGAGCGTCTCCCAGACCACATCGTGCAGGCGCACCTCATAGATGGCCGGCCGCGTGTCGCCCGGTGCCGGCATGTCCACATGCTCGGTGGCGAGAAACACCGTCGTGCCGAAGACTCGCCGCATCGGCTGGCCGAAGCTCAGCCCCGTGTATTGCGCCGCCGGGCTCGACTCCGGATAGCCGCAGTCCCATGCCGGACCGCGCCTCAGCGATCGGACCGCAAGCTTGCGGATGGCAAACGCCGAAATTCCGGCCGCAATGGAGATGAAGGCGAACACCAGAAGCCCATTGTAGGAGCTGCGGCTTTCGCTGATCGGAACGATGGAGAGCCACGGTTGCGAGCTCTGTGCCGGCATGTGTGCGGAAGCGATCAGCGTCGTGACCGGCGCCAATGCATCGATGAGCAGTCCCGGCAGAATGCCGGCAACGAGGCACAGAACAGCGAGAAGCCCCATGGCCGCGAGCGACCACGGATCCGTCTCGCCCGCCATGCGGGCGGACTCGGATCGCGGCCGGCCGAGGAAAGCGACGCCGTAGGCTCGGACAAAGCATGCGGCGGCAAGAGCGGCCGCCAGCGCCAGCATGGCGCCTGCAGCCGGCACGAAGAACTTGAGACCCCATTGCGGAAGTTGCGGACTGATCAGCACGGCCTGGAACATAAGCCACTCGGACACGAAGCCGTTGAGCGGCGGCAGGGCCGAGATGGCGGCGGAGCCGGCCAGCATGAAAAGGCTGGTCTTGGGCATGCGGTGGATGAGCCCGCCCATCCGCTCGATGTTGCGCTCGCCCGTCGCGCCGAGCAGGGCGCCGGCGCCGAAGAACAGGAGGCTCTTGAACAGGGTGTGATTGAAGGCGTGCAGGAGTGCAGCCGTGAGCGCCAGGGCCGCAGCCACGCTGATGCCATTCGATGCGAAGGCGAGCGTCAGCCCGAGGCCGACGAAGACGATGCCGACGTTCTCCACCGTGCTGTAAGCGAGAAGGCGCTTGATGTCCGTCTCCATCAAAGCGTGCAGCACGCCCAACACTGCGGTGACGGCGCCGACCACCAGAACCACGACGGCCCACCACCACTGCGGTGCGCCGACGAGATCCATGGCGATGCGGATGAAACCGTAGATGGCGACCTTGGTCATGACGCCACTCATGAGAGCCGAGACGTGGCTCGGTGCGGCGGGATGCGCGAGCGGCAGCCAGACGTGGAGCGGCACCAAGCCGGCCTTAGAGCCCGTCCCAATGAGCACCAGAGCGAGCACCAGACCCGAGACGTCATCGGCATGACGCTGCGCGCGGATGGTCGTGAAGAGATAGTCACCCTCCGGGCCGGCCAAAAGGCCAAAAGCCAGCAGCAGTGCGACCGTCCCGAAGCTCGCCATGACGAGGTAGATGAAGCCCGCACGTGCGTTGCCCTCCTCCCTATGGTGCGCCATCACCAGCGCCCACGAGGCAAGCGACATCAACTCCCAGCTCAGAAGGAAGGTGAAGGCATCTTCGGCCAGCACGACCAGGTTCATGCCCGCCAGGAAAGCCGGATAAAACGGCAGCACGCGGCCGGGAGACTCCTCGTGCCGGCCGTACCCGACGGCAAAGAGGCTTGCCGCAGCCCCGCCGAAGTTGACGAGGACGAGAAAGAAAGCCGACAGCGCATCGATACGGAAGTGAGCTCCGAGCCACGGAAGTCCGAGCGGCAGCTCACAGGAGGACGAATGCGAAAGAAGCAGGGCGCCGCCGGCGTTGACGCAAGCCGCGAGGCTGAGGATCAGGGCTGATAGATAAATGAGGGACGTTCCGTGGCGGGACCGCGACACGGCCACACCGACGATTGCCGACCCCAGCAGGCAACCGACGAAACCGATGGCAAGCGCTGCAGCCATGCCGGTAGCCTCACTTCCTTCTTTGCCTGCCCCCAGCGTTGCTCGCGGCGCCTTCGGGCACCTTTTCCCTGCTTGAGACCACTCGTCCTGCCTTCTTGATCGATGCCCGCAACTTGATGGCGCGATTCTGCTCGGGCTCGCGCATTCTCACGCCCCGGCCTCGTCCGTCGCTTCGGGAATTGTCGGCAATGAGCTCGAGTCCTTCACGGTTGAGCGCCTCGACGACTTTGGTCAGCGTGTCGACGACTCCGCGGACGTTGCCCCGGCTCGCCTCCATGCGCTGGATGGTCGGCACCGATACTCCGGCGAGATCGGCCAACGTCTGTTGATCGATGCCGAGCAGCGCCCTGGCAGCGCGCAATTGAGCAGCTGTGATCATCCGAACGAATCCCCGTCGATTCGATATTATTTATCATCCCGCAATAGTGATGCCTAGAACATCATTCTAGATCGACCTCGCATGAGGGGCCGGATCGGCTGTGCCATCGTCGCGCGACGCGAACAATCTCGACGGTGACTTTCTGTTATCAAGAAGTCAGGTTGATCGCGCCATCAGGAGTTGAAGTCGGACTTGACGCAAGTCGACGACGGAGGGCGACGCGTGGTTCTGCATTTGGCCCTGAGCGCCAACACCCTAATGGCGGGTTTTGGACCATCACGGCAGGGCAGGATCGGCAGAGGCCGGTTGGCTGATGTCGGCGCGTCGGATGAGCGAGCGTCGGGCGCGCCGGGTCGCCGGTGTCGAGCGCTGCTCGGCTTCGCCGGGACGGGTCGCCTTGCTCTCGAACCCTTCGGTGCCGAAAGGGCGAGCGTGTTCAGCCGTCGTGGGATGTGGGGGCGGTGCACTTCTCGAGGGCGGCGGAGGTCGAGGCCCAGCGGTCCTTGGTGACGGTCACGATGTAGCGGCGGCATCCTTCCGCCGCGCCCGGCACGAAGCGCACCTCGAACAGTGCCTGCTTCTGCGACGGCTTGGACGGCCAGGCGAAGGACTTGTCGTCCGGCGTCTTGGCCAGCGCCGTCTTGATGGCATAGGCCGCGTTCTTGAGGTCGGCGTCGCTCAAGCGCGTGAGCAGGACGTTGGGCAGGTCGGGGCTCAGGCCCGCCTTGATGGCCGTCTTGCGCTTCGGGCTGTCGTCGGGGACCAGTTCCTCGGGCTTCGGCGTCTCGGCGTAGGCCGAGCCCATGGCCTCGGCGGGCGGCGACGGCTCGGCGCTCGCGGCCGCTGCCGGCTCGGGAGCGGGCGTCAGCTCGGGGAGGATCGCCGGCGCGGTAGCTTCCTGGATTTGCGGGACGGGCGCGGGCGGCGGAGGCGTCGCGGGCATCCGCTCTCTGGCGCGGGCGATGATTTCGCCGGTGTTGGCGGCGACCACCTCGTAGGCGGACTTCGCCGAGGCAATGACCGCCTCGAGCCCGACGTGCGAGACAACGGCCGCAGCGCCGCCGATCAGCACCATCGTCAGGAAAAACCTCCTGAGGCCGGCCTTGCGGCGGTCCGGCGGCGGGGCGCCGACCCTTTCGCCGGGCTCGACGTTGAACGATATGTCGTCCAGGTCGCGATAGCTGCCGTCATCGGCCCAATTGCTGTGATGGAGGGTCATGCCTCTCTCCTCTTATGAGACCGATGATTCACGCTTCAGACTGATGGGGTCCGAAGCGATCATGGTCCTAACGGACGAGACCATCAGAAGCGTAGCGGGCCTCGCTCTCCGCCTGCGCGAGGCTCAAGGGATCCTGCACGCGCCGCGACTTGCCCTCGAAGTAGCAGCCGTTCTCGAGCGCGAGGTTCTTGTGAAAGATGTCGGCCGTCACCGAGCACGCCGTCTTCAGCGTGACCTGGTTGGCGTAGATGGCGCCCGACGCCTCGCCCATGACGGTGGCGGCGTTGGCCGAGATGATGCCGTCGACGGAGCCGCGCTCGGTGACGACGAGGCTCGCGCACTGGATGTCGCCGAGGATGGTGCCCTCGAGGACGACCTTGCCGTCGTAGGTGATGCTGCCCTCGACGACAGCCTTGCGCGGGATGACTAGCGGGGACTGCGTCGGGGACGTTTCGCTCATTTTCGCATCCATGGCCAGGCGAGCTTCGTTGCTGCGCGTGCGGTCGTTCGGTGTGCGTCGATGGGGGATGGTGTGGGGTCGTCTTGGCTCTACAGCCCAGACTTAGGTCACAGAATGTGTCGAGAGATCGGCTCGCGCGGGTGCGGGCGCGAACGATTTTATTCCCGCGGGGGCGAGATTTTTCGCCTGGCGTTCGGAAAGAACATGAAGGGGTCCGGGCGGCGACGCCCGGACCCTCCGCTCGTCAGCAGGACGCGTGATCGAGAATGCCGCCGAGGTCGAGGCCTTCTGGGAGCGAGAGGTCGCCAATGAGCGAGGAGACGGCCGGCAGCAGGTCGTCGCCGCCGACGATGCCTCCCAAAAGGCCGCCGTCCGAGCCGAGCTGGCCGGGGACGTCGAGCAGGTCCGTGACGTCGAGGAGCCCTTCTCCCGCGAGGGCCGCCACCTGCAGGCCGATGCCGGCGTCGTGCTCACCTTGGTCGACCGTCGCATCGAGGACGCTGCCGCTGGCGATGCGGGCGGTGAGAAGCGAGCCTGCCTCACCCTCGGCCGGCACGATGTCGAGATCGAAGAGGCTGCCGTTGCCGCCGCCGTCTCCGCCGATGTCGGCGGTGATCAGGCCCGCGAGGTCATCGCCACCCGGGGTGCCCGGGGAGTCGACGTTGACGTCGATGAGGCTGCCGGTGCTGCCGCCATCCCCGCCGACATCGGCGCTGATCAGGCTCGTTCCGCCCTCATCCGAGGCGTCAGGGGTGGCGACGTTCACATCGACGAGGCTGCCCGCGCCGCCGCCATCGCCGCCGACGTCGGCGCTGATCAGGCTGCCGCCGCCCGGCGTGCCTTCGGATTCGCTATCGGATGGCGGCGGCGAGTCACAGCCGCAATCCAGTGCCGGCGGCGGGTCGTCGCGGTCACCGTAGTCGCTGCCAAACGGCTCTGCTTGAAGTCTGCCCATTGTTGTTCTCCTGGTCTCTCTAGAGCGCGTTGGTTTTTGTTTGCATCGCGAAGGTGCTCTAGGTCTTTGACGAGACCGATGATTCACGCTTCGGACTGATAGGGTCCGAAGCGATCATGGTCTGG
>JBFXEP010000035.1:0-13844 GCA_050179995.1 Hyphomicrobium sp. | reverse complement strand
TCGTGCTGCCGGCAGGAGCCGGACCGCAGCAAACCTCCATGGTTTGCAAGGTCAGGCGACGAACCGGCGGTGCGAAAAGACCGCGCCCCTTCGGGGTGAGCCGAGACAAGCCAATGGCGGCGTCAAACCGCTTGCCCGATGCGAAGGCATCGGGCTGCGCGATTTTTCTGGCCCTTGGCTTGTCTCGGCTCATCAATGCTCCATCGAATAATGAGTTCACAGCCTAGCCCTCGGGCACGTGCTTGTGAAAGACGCAGGCGAGCTTGTTGCCGTCGGGGTCGCGCACGTAGGCGACGTAGAAGCTCGGCTCGTAGTAGGGGCGGATTCCGGGAGCGCCTTCGTCGGTGCCGCCATTGGCGAGGGCCGCGGCGTGAAACGCCTGCACCACGGTTGCGGTGCCCGCGCGAAGCGCGATCATGGGGCCGTTGCCCGGTGACGGCGCGCGGCCGTCGAACGGCGCGCAGATCCAGAAGCTCACGCCATCGTCATACGATGGCCCCCAGCCGGCCCAGGACTCCGTCCATCCCTCGGCGCGCGGCACGCCGAGCGCCTTGAAGACGGCGTCGTAGAACGTGATGGAGCGGGGGAGATCGCTCGTTCCCACCGTGGTGTAGAGGATCATGGTCATTGGCGTGAGTGGTCCGGATGAAGGTGCGCCTCAGCGAATGAGCCCCTTGTCGTCGAAGTGCTTGGGGAAGAGGACCATGGCGCAGGTGTAGACCGTGCGCAGGGCCTCGCGGCGCGAGTAGGGCTGGTCCATGGTGATGAAGTCGAGCCAGACGCCCTCGATGGTGACACGCAGGACGCGCGCGGCGCGCTCGGCGCTGAGCGACTGCCCGCCCTCGGCTAGGACGCGGGCGCAGATGCCTTCCATGACGCGGATATAGGCCGTGTCCTTGGCGCCGCACTGCTCCTGGTAGTGCGGGCGGCTCTGTGCCTCGCCCCAGAACGTGCTCCATGCCAGGACGCGCGGGCGGGTGAAGATCTTCTCGTGGAAGTCGGCCTGGATCAGCGCGTTGAGCTGCTTTGCGGGCTCGTCGCCTGCCGCGGCGACCATCTCCTGCCAGTTGGCCTGATACTCCGCCGCCATGTAGCTCAGCGTCTCGGCGAGGAGCTTGTCCTTGGTCTCGAAATGGAAGTTGACGAGCCCGTAGGAGAGCCCGGCGGCTTCCGCCACGTCCTGCAGCTTGAGGCCCGTCTGCCCGCGCTCGGCGAGCACCGAAATGGTCGCCTCGATCAATTGTTTGCGCCGCACCTGACGGTTGGCCTTGCGCGGGTGCGTTGGCTGCGGTTTCGTCTTGGCTGCGGCGACCATGGGGTGCGGGGGATCTTTCATTAAGGGTGCCCCTTCCTCGCAGATGCGAGAGCGGAAATAAAGTCCAACCTTTTCGGCATTAGGCTCCATTTTGATTGACAAGACAATCAAAATGGAGCGACACTAGGGCACATCTCCACCACGCGCTCCTGCCCTCCACGGCCCAAACGGGCCTGTCCCGGGACAACGAGAAAGGTCGTGCCATGGCCCCTATCCCCCACCGCAACCTCACGAAATCGAACGCGCAGTTCCAGAAGGCCGTGAAGCGCATGCCGCTCGGCGTTTCCTCAACGTTCCGCTACTGGGGCGACGAGCGGACCATCTACGTGCATCACGGCAAGGGCGGGCGGACCTGGGACATCGACGGCAACTGCTATGTGGACTACCGCCTCGGCTACGGCCCTGCGATCCTCGGCTATGCCGATGACCGGGTGGACGAGGCGGCGCGGCGCGGCATGGAGGTTGGCGGCGTGTTCGCGCTCTCGACCGAGCGCGAGCTCATGGTCGCGGACCGCATCGCGAAAATGGTGGAGGGCGTCGATCTCGTGCGCTTCTCGAACAGCGGCACGGAAGCGGTCATGGCGGCGCTGCGCGTAGCGCGCGCCTTCACCGGCAAGGACAGCTACATCCTGATCGAGGGCAGCTATCACGGCCTCTTCGACGCGGCCATGTGGATGTCGAACGTCGCCGACTGGGATCCGGCGAGCGGCACCGATCCGGCGACGGTGCCCTACTCGATGGGCATCCCGAAGACGCTCAAGGAGCTCGTCTACCTCACGCCGATGAACGACCTCAACCGGCTCGAGGACATCTTCAAGAAGCATGCCGACAAGATCGGCGCCATGCTGCTCGAACCGATGATGGGCAACTGCTGCGCCATCTCGGCGACGACCGAGTTCGTGCGCGCGGCGCGGGCGCTCTGCGACAAGTACGGTGTGCTGCTCATCATCGACGAGGTGAAGACCGGCTTCCGCGTGGCCAAGGGCGGTGTGCAATCCCTGCATGGCGTCAGGCCGGACCTCTGCACCTTCGCCAAGGCGATGGCCAACGGCTATCCGATCGCGGCGCTCGGCGGGCGCGAGGACGTGATGCGCACCTTCCGCTACGGCGGGGCGGCGCACGGCGGCACCTATACCGCGCACGGCGTCTCCATCGCGGCGGCGGAGAAGTGCCTCGAGATCCTCGACGAGACGCCGGCTCTCGCAACGCTCGCCGCCTACGGCGAGAAGCTCAAGGCCGGTCTCAAGGACATCCTCGACCGGCGCGGCATCGTGCATTCCTTCTCCGGCCACTCGTCGATGTTCGGGCTCTTCTTCGCGCCGAAGCCGCCCTCCGACTATCGGGCGTGGAAGCGGTCCGACTACACGTTCTACGACAAGATGGCCTACCACCTGCACGACTTGGGCATCATCTGCGAGCCGGATTCGCGCGAGCCGTGGTTCATGTGCGAGGCGCACGACCAGAGCTGCCTCGAGGACACGCTGCGCGCGGTCGAGGCCGCGGTCGATCTCACGCTCGAGCAGGTCAAGGGCGAGGCTTCCGCGTGACCACGTACGACGCCATCATCGTCGGCGGTGGCCACAATGGGCTGGTCACCGCCTGCTATCTCGCGAAAGCGGGATTGAGGGTCGTCGTCGTCGAGAAGAACGACTGGATCGGCGGCGCGGCGGTGTCGCGCTCGCTGCATCCGGGTTTCACGTTCTCGAACTGCTCCTATGTGTCGTCGCTGCTCCGGCCGGAGATCATGCGCGACCTCGATTTGCCGCGGCACGGCCTGCAGATCCTGCCCTACGAGGGTGGGGCGGTGATGACGCGCAGCGGCGGCTATCTCGCCACGTACCGCGACCACGACGCCAACCGGCGCGAGTTCGCGCGCTACTCGAAGCGCGACGCGGAGTCCTACGACCGGTATGCGCGCGACGTCTTGCGCACCTGCCGCTTCATCCGCCCGCTTTTGATGCGGACGCCGCCCGACCCGACCTCGATGCGTCCGCGCGACCTCCAGGAGCTCGTCTACCTCGGCCGCCATACGGGTGCGCGCTCGCAGACCGAGCTGCTCGAGATGATGCGCTTCTTCACCATGAGCGTGTCGGACTTCCTCGACGAGTATTTCGAGAACCCGGTGATCAAGGCCTACCTCGCCGTGTCCGGCATCATCGGCACGGCGCTGGGGCCGATGTCGCCCGGCTCGGCCTATGTGCTGCTGCATCACTATATGGGCGACGTGGACGGCAACGTCGGCGCGTGGGGGTTCGCGCGCGGCGGCATGGGCGCCATCACGCAGGCGATGGGCAAGGCGCTCGCGGCCGAGGGCGGCGAGATCCGCACCGGCAAGGGCATCGAGCGCATCCTGGTGCGCAACGGGCGCGCGATCGGCGTGGTGCTGGAAGGCGGCGACGAAATCCGCGGCCGGCGCGTCATCTCGAGCATGGACGTCAAGCGCACCTTCCTCAAATGCGTCGAGGAGAAGGAGCTGCCGGCGGCGTTCGTGAAGTCGGTCCGCAACTTCAAGATCCGAGGCTCGTCGGGCAAGGTCAACATCGCGCTCGACGGGGTGCCGAATTTCCCGGCGCTGCCGGAGGGCTCGCCCTGCACGCGGGGGGACCTGCATTTCACGGACTCGATCGAGCGCATGGAGCGCGCCTACGACGACTGGAAGGCGGGGCGCTGGTCGCGCGATCCGTTCCAGGACGTGATGATCCCGACGCTCATCGACCCGACCATGACGCCGCCGGGCAAGCACTTCATGAGCTGCTTCGTGCAGTACTGCCCGCCGAAGCTCGACACCGGCGAATGGACGGACGCCGACCGCGACGCGTTCGGCGCCGCCTGTATCAACCAGATCAACGACTACGCACCGGGCTTCAAGGATCTCGTGCTCTACGCCGAAGTGCGCACGCCGCGCGAGCTCGAGCGCGAGGTCGGGCTCACGGAGGGCAACATCTTCCAGGGCGAGCTCACGTTCGACCAGCTTCTCTTCAATCGGCCGGTGCCGGGCGCGGCCCAGTACCGCTCGCCGATCAAGGATCTCTACATGTGCGGGTCCTCGACCCATCCGGGCGGCGGCGTGATGGGAGCGCCGGGGCGCAACGCGGCGGCGGAAGTGCTGCGCGACGTGATGCGTCCCTCAACGATGAGGTCCGCCTATGACGTCCTATGATGCCATCGTCATCGGCGGGGGAACGAACGGCCTCGCGGCGGCGGGACGGCTCGCCAAGGCCGGCCGCAAGGCCATTGTCGTCGAGACGGCGGCCGAAGCGGGCGGCGGGGCGCAGACGCGCGAGTTCGCGCCCGGCTACCGGGTGAGCGCGATCGCGCACCTCATCTCGGTTCTCGATCCGCGCGTCGAGCACGGCCTCGATCTGGCACGCCACGGCCTTTCCTATGCCGCGACGACCATCGCGACCACGGCGCTCTCGGAAGCGGGCGATCATCTGGTGCTCGACGGGTGCTACGGCGAGAGGCTCGAGGGATCGATCGGGGAGGAGGATCGCGAGGCATGGGCGGCGCTGCGCGGCAAGCTCCTGCGTTTCGCGGACGTGCTGCGCCCGCTCAAGGAAATGACTCCGCCCAAGCCCGGCAGCACGAGCGCCGGCGAGCTTGCGCGGCTGGCGAAGGTCGGGCTCAAGGCGCGCCTGATGGGCCGCGACGACATGCGCGAGCTTCTGCGCATGCTGCTGATCAACGTGGCCGACACGCTCAACGACGAAATCGCAGATGACCGCCTCAAGGGCGTGGTCGCGTTCGATGCCGTGCTCGGCGCGCACCTCGGGCCGCGCTCGCCGAACTCGCTCATCCTCCTCATCAACCGGCTCGCGGCGGAGGCCGCCGGGCAGAAGGCCGGCCTTGCGCTGCCCAAGGGCGGCATGGGCAAGGTGGCCCTCTCCATGCGTGCCGCCGTCGAGGCGATGGGCGTCGAGGTGCGCACCAACGCGCGGGTGGAGCAGGTCGTGGTCGAGGATGACCGCGCGGCGGGCGTGGTGCTCGCGGGCGGCGAGACGATCCGCGGCCGCGCCGTCATTTCGGCCGTCAACCCGCGGACGACATTCCTCGACCTCGTGGGAGCGCGCCACCTCGACACGGAGACGGTGCGCCGCGCGCGCAACATCCGCATGCGCGGCAACACGGCGAAGCTGCATCTCGCGCTCAAGGGCGAGCCCGATTTCAAGGGCGCGCGCCTCACCACGCGGCTCGTGATCGCGCCCTCGATCCGGGCGGTGGAGGACGGATTCAACGCGGCGAAGTACGGCGAGCTTTCGCCGAACCCGGCGATGGAGATCGTGGTGCCCTCCGCATTCGATGAGGGGCTGGCGCCCAAGGGCTGCCATGTGCTGTCCGCGAACGTGCAGTACGCGCCCTATGCGCTGGCGCAAGGCTGGGAGAGCGGGCGGGCGGTGTTCCTCGCGCACATCATGGAGACGCTCGAAAAATATGCGCCGGGGATCGGCCACCTCGTCACCAGCTCTGAGCTCGTGACGCCGGCCGATCTCGAGGCGAAGCACGGGTTCATCGGCGGCAACTGGCACCATGGGGAGCTCGCGGTCGAGCAGATGCTCTTCCTCAGGCCGACCATCGACGCATCGCAGTACGAGACGCCGCTCGCCGGGCTCTATCTCGCGGGGGCGGGATCGCATCCAGGCGGTGGCATATCGGGAGCCGCCGGCTGGAATGCGGCCGAGCGCATCCTGGCACGTGGGAGGACCGCATGAGCGATGCGCGCCTTCACTTCCGCACGCCGCTGCTCAGGACGCCGTTCCACGAGCGCACGAGCGCTGCCAACGTGCTCAACAGCTGGGCGCCGTGGGCGGGCTACACGACGGCGCTCGTCTTCAACGACGAGTCGATGGAGTACACGGCGATCCGCAACCAGGTCACCGTCTACGACCTGACGCCGATGCGCAAATACAGCGTGCGTGGGCCGGATGCAGCCGCCTTCCTCAACCGGCTCGCGATCCGGAACGCGGCCAAGCTCAAGGTCGGGCACGTCCACTATACGGCCTGGTGCGACGAGCACGGCAAGCTCATGGACGACGGCACGCTGTTCCGCTTCGCCGAGGACGACTATCGCCTCTGCTGCCAGGAGCTGCACCTGCCGTGGCTTCTCGACAGCGCGGCCGGCTACAACGTCGAGATCCGGGAGGTAACGGACGAGATCGCGCCGCTCTCGCTGCAGGGGCCGTGCGCGTGGGCGGTGTTGCGCGCGGCAGGCTTCACCGAGGCGGGCAAGCTCAAGCCGTTCCAGATGGGCGAGTTCTCCTTTGGCAGCGGCGGCACGCTCACGATCTCGCGCACCGGGTTCACCGGCGACCTCGGCTACGAGCTGTGGACGACGCCGGACCGGGCGCTCGAGCTGTGGGACCTCCTTTTCGAGGCGGGTGCGCTCTACGGCATCCGGCCCATCGGCACGACGGCCCTCAACATGGCGCGCATCGAAGCCGGCTTCGTCATCACGAACCTCGACTTCGTCGCCGCCGAGCAGGCTGTGCGCGACGATCGCGCCCGCTCGCCGTTCGAGATGGGCCTCGACTGGATGATCGACTTCGACAAGGGGCATTTCAACGGGCGGCGCGCGCTTCTCGACGAGAAGACGCGCAAGACCTCGAAGTGGGCGCTGGTCGGGCTCGACGTCGAGGGCAACGTGTCGCCCGAGAACTCGATCGTCTATTCCGGCAAGACGCGGGAGGTCGGGCTCGTCACGGCCGGTATCTGGTCGCCGACCTTGAAGCGCTCGATCGCGCTGGCCATGGTCGAGCGGCCCTATCATGCCGAGAACTCGAACGACCTCTGGATCGAGATCTACGCGCTGCGCGAGCTTGCCTACCATAAGCTGATGGTGAGGGCGCGCGTCACGGAGCGCCCGTTCTTCAATCCGGCGCGGCGGCGCGCGACGCCGCCCGGCGATTTCTGAAAGGGAGCCGAGCATGGAGCAGCCGCAATCGTTTCATCCCGCGTCACCCTTGCTCAACCACTGCGAACCCGGGCTGCCGGCCGCCGCCTACTATGACGCGGCGTGGTTCGAGGGCGAGCAGAAGCGCATCTGGGCGCGCACCTGGGTCTATGTGGGACGCGCCAACGATCTCGAGCCGATGACGCTCAGGCGTGTTTCGGTCGCGGGCGAGAACCTGATCCTGGTCAAGGACCGGGACGGGATCATCCGGGGCTTCCACAACACCTGCCGGCACCGCGGCGCCGAGCTTTGCAGCGCGCCCGAGCGCAAGCTCAAGTCCCGGCTCATCGCCTGCCCCTACCATCAGTGGACCTATGCGTTGTCGGGCGAGCTCGTGGGGACGCCGTTCGCCTCCGTCACCGACGACTTCGACAAGTCCGCCCACGGCCTGTTCTCAGTCAACGTGCGTCAATGGAACGGGTTCGTTTTCGTCTGCCTCGCGGACGATCCGCCGGACTTCGCTGAGGTGCCCGACCTCGGGCTTGCGATCTACGACAACTGGCCGATGGCCGATCTCGTCACGGGCCACACGGTGACGACGGAGATCGCCTGCAACTGGAAGATCTTCTGGGACAACTTCAACGAATGCCTGCACTGCCCGGGCATTCACAAGGAACTCTGCGACTTCGTCCCCGTCTACGGGCAGGGGATCATGGGGCACGAGGAAGCCGCCGACTGGACGCCCGAGACGCCGGTGCCCGCGCACAGCCTGAAGCCCGGCGCGCGGACCTGGACCAAGACCGGTCAGCCGTGCGGGCCGGAGTTCCCGGGCCTCACCCAAGCCGAGCGCGACGCCGGGTATCACTTTGTCACGCTCCTGCCGTCGATGTTCATCGTGGCGCACGTGGACTACGTGCGAGCCGTTTCGCTGACGCCCCTCGGGCCGGAGCGGACAGAGTTGAAAGCGGAATGGTTGTTCGCCTGCGGATCATTAAACGCGCCCGACTTCGATCTTCGCAACGTGGTTGATTTCGCCAGCACCGTCCTGCGGGAAGATGCGGAGGCCTGCGAAATGAACCAACGCGGACTTCGATCCAGCAAATTCAGGCACGGAACCCTTGTCCCGCAGGAATATGCAATTTACAAATTTCACCAATGGGTCCGGCGCCACCTAGAGGAGCCACACTCATGACGATCGCGTTAGCCAACGAACTGGCCGTGCCGACGCCTCAAGTCTGGGATCGCCGGGGGTTGCCCGGCTGGACCTACCGGAGCGAGGCGCTGCTCGAGCTCGAAAAGCGCGAAGTCTTCCTCACCCACTGGCAAATCGCCGGGCATATCAGCGATATACCGAAGCCAGGCGCCTACATCACCTTCGACCTCTCGGAGGAGCGGGCGATCGTCGTGCGCGGCGACGACGACGTGGTGCGGGCGTTCAACAACCTCTGCCGGCATCGCGGCGGGCGCGTCGCCACCGAGCCCAAAGGGCAATGCAAAAACGCGCTCGTTTGCCCGTTCCACGGCTGGGTCTACAATTTCGACGGCTCGCTGCGCGGGCCAGCCCGGCCGAAAAGCTTCGGCGATTTCGACAAAAGCAGTTTCGGTCTGAAGCCGATCGACGTCGAAATCTGGCACGGGTTCATTTTCGTGCGTTTCCGTCCCGGCCCGCAGCCCGCGGTGGCTGTTCTGCTTGCTCCGTACGAGCAGGACATGGCCGCCTACAAGCCGGAGGACATGGTGCCGGCGGGCGACTTCTGGCTCGACCGCTCGCCGGTCAACTGGAAGTCCGTGCGCGATGTCGACAACGAAGGCTACCACGTGCCGATGGCGCATCCCGGCTTGCAGGATCTCTATGGCGCCGGGTATCGAGATTTCGTGTTTCCGAACGGCCTGAGCGTCTCCAAGGGACCGTACAATCCGCATGCGGGGCGGCGCTGGAGCGTGCGTAATTATGTGAATCTCGCGCCGGAGGCGACCTGGCTTCCCGAGCCCATGCGCCGCCTGTGGAGCTACTACGGCATCTTCCCCAACAACGTGATCACGGTCACGCCAGAGACCGTGCAGTTCTACCAGGAGTTCCCTGTCTCCACCGGCGAGACGATCCTGCGCAGCGGCGTCTACAGGCACGCGGAGGAGGATCGCCAGCTTCGCGTGGCGCGTTACCTCGCGACGCGCATCGACCGCGAGACGACGAAAGAGGATCAGCAGCTCACGATCTGGTCCAACGAGGCGATGAAATCATCGGCCTTCGAGGGCTTCCACCTTTCGGACCTCGAGTACGGCGTGCGCAACCACCACGACCAGATGCGCCGCCTGCTCCCGGTCATGACGCTTGAAGCTCCTCCACCCGAGGGGAGGATCGCAGAACTCAACACCGAGATGCGCGCGGGGCAGAAGATTTGATTTTCTTTTAGGGAAAGGGACACGACATGACCACGACCAAGAAATCGAAATCGAAGATCACGCGAAGAACGGCCTTGAGCCTGATGGGCGGCACGGCGCTGGCGATGCCGTTCATCCGGCCGTCCTTCGCCGACGACAAGACGCTCAACGTCTACAACTGGACCGACTACATCGGCGAGACGACGATCGCGGACTTCGAGAAGAAGACCGGCATCAAGGTCACCTACGACATGTACACGTCGTCGGAGGAGATGGAAGCCAAGATGCTGGCCGGCAAAACCGGCTACGACTTGGTCGACATGGCCGGCAACAGCCTCGCGCGCTTCATCCAGGCCGGCATCTTCCAGAGGCTCGACCGCGCGCAGCTGCCGAGCTGGGGCAACCTCGACCCCACAGTGCTGGGCCTCATGCACTCCTGGGATCCGGACAATCTCTACGGCATGCCCTACATGTGGGGCACGACGGGCCTCACGTTCAACGTCGATCTGGTCAAGAAGCGGCTGCCGGACGTCGACTTCGAGACGATGGACATCATCTTCAAGCCGGAGCTCGCGGCCAAGGTCGCCGACTGCGGCATCTCGCTGCTCGACTCGCAGCAGGACGTCATCCGCATGGGGCTCGGCTATCTCGGCATCGACCCCAACGAGGCGACTGCGGCGGACTACGACAAGGTGGTCGAGCTCTTCAAGCCGATCCGCCAGTACATCCGCACCTTCGACAGCAGCAACTATCTGAACGCCATCCCCAACGGGGAGCTGTGCGTCATCAACAACTGGTCGGGCGACTATGCGACCGCCAAGACGCGCGCGGCGGAAGCGGGCGTCAAAATCAACCTCGCCTACCAGGTGCCGAAGTCCGGCGCGTCGATCTGGGTCGACTCCATGTGCATTCCGGCCGACGCCAAGAACCCCGGCAACGCGCATAAGTTCCTGGAGTTCCTCCTGGACCCGGCAGTGATCGCGGCATGCACGGACTTCACCAACTACGCCAACGCCAACGTGCCGGCGAAGAAACTCATCAACCAGGACGTCGCCAACGATCCGGCCATCTATCCGGATGAGGCGACCTTGAAGCGGCTCTCCTCGCCCAAGACGCTCACCGAGGAGCAGGACCGCGCCATGACGCGCGCCTTCACCGCGATCAAGTCGGGCTGAGGCTCACCACGAGCGCAATCCATGACCGCATCGGACCCTCGAGATCCGAAGCGGTCATGGCCCAAGCTCCTCAATCGCCCAACTCGCGTGACATTTGCGTAGGCCGCCATGAACGAGCAAAGACCCATAGTGGAAAGCCGGACTGCCGCGTCTCCGATGGTCCGGATCGAGCAAGTCACCAAGTCCTTCGGTGACTTCGTGGCTGTCGACGATGTGTCGATCGACATCGTGAAGGGTGAGCTGTTCGCTCTTCTCGGTGGCTCCGGGTGCGGGAAGACGACGCTGCTGCGCATGATCGCCGGGTTCGAGCAGCCGACGGCCGGCCGGATCTTCATCGACGGGCAGGACATGACCGCCGTCGCGCCCTACGACCGGCCGGTCAACATGATGTTCCAGTCGTACGCGCTCTTCCCGCATATGACGGTCGAGAAGAACGTCGCCTACGGCCTCAAGCACGACGACATGACCGCGCAGCAGCGGGCCGACCGGGTCAAGCAGATGCTCGACCTCGTGCAGCTCGGGCATCTCGGCGCGCGCAAGCCGCATCAGCTTTCGGGCGGCCAGCGCCAGAGGGTGGCGCTCGCGCGCGCGCTCGCCAAGCAGCCCAAGGTGCTCTTGCTCGACGAGCCGCTCGGCGCGCTCGACAAGAAGCTGCGCGAGCATACGCAGTTCGAGATCTCGAACATCCAATACAAGACCGGCATCACCTTCATCGTGGTGACGCACGACCAGGAGGAGGCGATGACGCTCGCGTCCCGCATCGCGGTCATGGACAAGGGCCTCGTGCGCCAGATCGGCACCGCGACCGACGTCTACGAGTATCCCAACTGCAAGATGGTGGCGGGCTTCGTCGGCTCGATCAACATGTTCGACGGCGAGGTCCGCGAAGTGACGCCGACCGCAACTGTGGTCGACGTGCCCAAACTCGGCGTCGTGGTGACGGCGAAGCCGGACAGCCGGCTCGTGCCGGGCGCGAAGGTGCACGTCGCCATCCGCCCGGAGAAAATCGCCATCTCGCGCGAAGCGCCTGCAAGCGCCGCCAACTCGGTATCCGGGCTGGTGCAGGATCTCGGCTATTTCGGCAAGGATTCGCTGTACCGCATAAAGCTCGGCACCGACACCATCGTGTCGGTCAACAGCGTCAACTCACGCCGCGCCGGCGAGAACGAGCGCGTGGCGCAGTGGGACGACAAGGTCTGGCTGTCGTTCGAGCCGTCCGCCGTGATCCTGCTCGCGGAGTGACGCCATGACCACGCAGTCCTCCGTCGAAGAGAGCAATCCGGTCTCGCTCAAGGAAAAGTACAACGCCTGGTTCAACAGGAAGGGCTGGCGCGACGTCCTGATCGCCGTGCCCTACTGGTGGCTCCTGCTCTTCTTCTTCGTGCCGTTCCTCATCGTCGTCGCCATGAGCCTCGCCAAGACGGCCACGACGTCGCCTCCCTTCGCCTTCCTCGACGGCTGGCCCTACGTCCGCTTCGAGAACTACATGCGGCTGTTCGAGGACCATCTCTTCGTTCGCGCGTTCTTCATCTCGGTCCTGAACGCGGCGTGGGCGACCCTGTTCTGCCTCCTGGTAGGCTACCCCATGGCGCTGGGGCTCGTGCGTGTGCCGCGCGCGTGGCGGACCGTGCTCCTGATGCTCGTCATCCTGCCGTTCTGGACCTCGTTCCTCCTGCGCGTCTATGCGTGGATGGGGCTCATGGGCACCAACAGCTGGTTCAACAAGCTCTTGACGGGCGCCTACAACGCGGTCGTGCCGGCAGACTGGGCCATCCATGCGATCCAGATGAACAACACGAACTTCGCCGTCGTGCTGGTGATGGTCTACTCGTACCTGCCGTTCATGATCCTGCCGCTCTACGCGAACCTCGAGAGGCTGGACCGGCAGCTCGACGAGGCGGCGCTCGATCTCGGATCGAAGCCGTGGCAGGTGTTCCGGGACATCACGCTGCCGCTCTCGGTGCCGGGCATCATCGCCGGCGGGCTTCTGGTGTTCATCCCGGCCTCGGGCGAGCTCATCATTCCGAGCCTCGTCGGCAGCGCATCCGACCCGATGATCGGCCGCGTCATCAACGACCAGTTCTCCTCGGCGCGCGACTGGCCCATGGCGTCGACGGTGGCGGTGGCGCTGCTCATGCTGCTCGTGCTGCCGATGATGGCCTACACCCACTTCGAGAGCAAAGCGCATGAGGGCGGGGAGGCGAAGAAATGAACCGCCGTCCGACGTTCCTGATCAGTTGCCTCGTGTTCGGGTTCGCGTTCCTGTACGTGCCGATCGTCTCGATGATGTTCTTCTCGTTCAACAAGTCACGGCTGGCGACGGTGTGGGGCGGGTTCTCGACAGAGTGGTACTGGAAGCTCCTGCAGAACGATCAGGTCCTGGCGGCGGCCACACTCTCCCTCAAGATCGCGTTCGTCAGCGCGACGTTCGCGACCATCCTCGGCACGATGGCGGGGATCGCGCTGTCGCGCTTCAAGCGGTTCCGCGGACGCACCGTGTTCTCGGGCATGGTGACGGCGCCGCTGATCATGCCGGAAGTGATCACCGGCATCTCGATGCTCATGATGTTCATCGTCATGGCGGAGTGGATCGGCTGGCCCTCGAGCCGCGGCTTCACCACCATCACCATCGCACATATCACCTTCTCAATGACCTACGTGGCGACCATCGTGCAGTCGCGCCTCTCGCAGGCGGATGTCTCCATAGAGGAGGCGGCGCTCGACCTCGGCTCGCGGCCGTGGCAGGTGCTGCGCGACATCACGCTGCCCGTCATCTCGCCGGCGATCGTCACCGGGTGGCTGCTCGCCTTCACCATCTCGCTCGACGACGTCGTCATCACGAGCTTCACGACCGGGCCGGGCTCGACCACGCTGCCGATCCTGATCTGGAGCAAGGTGAGGCTCGGGGTGACACCCGACATCAACGCGCTGGCGACCATCATCATCCTCGTGGTCGGCGCGATCGTGGTCGCCTTGAGCCTGGTGCTCAACCGCATCGAGTCGCAGCGCGAGCGCGACACGCAGCTCGCCACCAAGGCCAATGGATGAGCGGGGGCAGGCATGGCCGACCGGGAGCGCGAGGATG
>JBFXEP010000034.1:0-14020 GCA_050179995.1 Hyphomicrobium sp. | reverse complement strand
GACGATGGACGGTGAGGCGGGCCGGCATCACAGCACGCGAAAAGTGACGGCGCACGAAGCAATCAGGGCAGGTCACCTGTTTGGCGCCTGCCCCTTGCCAAAATGAAATAACCTAGATCGCGACGGCCGTTACTTCGCTTCCGCGCGCTTCTTCAGCTCGTGCTGCGCCTGGCGCACACGCTCCAGCATGTCCTTGGCCATGTCGCGGGCCGCCGCATCGCAGGCTTCGCGGCTGGCGTAGGTGCGGTCGTAGTCACGGGCGAGAATCGGGAAGACGGTCTCGCCCATGCGCTGGTTGGCCTCGCTCTCGGACATGAAGGCCGTCTGGCGCTCGTCGATGTAGGTGTCGAGCTCGCCGATCTCGGCCGGGGTCAGGGGGCCCGCGCACTTCACGGCGATGACGCGGGCGGCGATGGCGCCCCCGATCGAGGCGGCGGTTCCGGGCCAGCGCTCGGCGTTGGCCTCGGCGGCGCTGGCGGCCGCCGCGCAAAGAGCCAGCAGCAGTGTCGAGGCGCGATTGGCCCATGTCGTGGTCATGATCGTCTCCGTCGTCGTGCGGCCGGCGGGCTTGGGTTACCTTGGCTTCTGAACCCTGCCCGTCGTTTTGCGGCCATAGAACTTTCTGTTGATGTGCGCCTTAGCAGGCGCACGCCGGCAGGTCGGCCACCGACGTTCCGGGCACATCGTGCCGGGCCCGGCGGGGCTCGCTGCAAGGGCAGAGAAGCTATCTCTGAGGCTTGATCATGGCAGACGCCGACCCCCGGCGCATTGCGGCAAAACGCGACCCGGGAGAGGTCAACACCGGCTCGGACGTGCCCTCAATCGGCCTCGTTCTGGGCGGCGGCGGGGCGCGCGGACTGGCCCACATCCTCATGCTCGAGGTGTTCGACGAGCTTGGAATCAAACCGAAAATCATCGCCGGGACGTCGATCGGCGCCATCTACGGGGCGGCTTATGCCGCCGGTCTCTCGGCGCGCGACATCAGGGGCCACACGGAGGAGACGCTAACCAAGCGGATCGGGCTCGTGCGCGACCTTATCGCATCGCGCGCGCAAGGGAGCGGGCGGTTCTGGGATCTCGTCACGGCGCGTTCCGCGTTTCTCTCGCCGGCGGCGCTTCTCGATCTCGTGCTCCCGCCGGACGTGCCGCAGACATTCGAGGAGCTGTCCATTCCGCTCAGTGTGGTGGCGAGCGACTTCTACGCGCTCGAAGCCGCAGTGTTCTCGTCGGGATGGCTCCGGCCTGCCGTGGCGGCCAGCATGGCGCTGCCGATGATCTTCGAGCCGGTGCTGATCGACGGGCGCAGCCTCATCGACGGCGGCCTCACCAACCCCTTGCCGTTCGACCTGATTGTGGGCGAGGCGGACATCCTCGTCGCCATCGACGTCTCGGGCACGACGGTGCCGTCGCCGTCGCGTCCGCGGCCGACGGCGATCGAAGCGTTGTTCGCGTCTCCGTTTCTGTTCGAGCGCTCGATCGTGCGCGAGAAGCTCAAGGCGCACCGGCCGGACATCTATATCGATGCGGGGACGGGACGCTACCAGGCGCTCGAGTTCCTCAAGGTGCGCGACATTCTCGCGGCCGCGGAGCCGGCCAAGGCCGAGCTCAGGTCGGCGCTGGAGCGGGTTCTGGCGCTTTCAGCCGGTCGCGATGTCCATGCCTAGGAATCCGGGCGGCGGACGGCGAAGAAGTCCTTGAGGATGGCGCTCGCCTCGTGCTCGCCGAGGCCGGGGTAGACGTCCGGTCGGTGATGGCAGGTGGGGTGGGAGAAGACGCGCGGCCCATGCTCGACGCCGCCGCCCTTCGCATCGGGGGCGCCATAGTAGAGACGGCGGATGCGCGCGAACGAGATCACGGCCGCGCACATCGGGCACGGCTCGAGCGTCACGTACAAATTGTGATCGATGAGGCGCTCGCTGCCGAGCCTGGCGGCTCCGGCGCGAATGACCAGCATCTCCGCATGGGCCGAGGGATCGGACAGCTCGCGCGTGCGGTTGCCCGCGGCGGCGATGACCTCGCCCGCGGGGCCGATCAGCACGGCGCCGACCGGCACCTCGCCGCGGGCCGCGGCGGCACGGGCCTCGGCGAGGGCGAGTTCCATGTGGCCGAGGCGGGCTGGCGGTGCCATAAGGTCGGTCTTTCCGATCAAGCCGCCGAGCCTTCCGCCCATGCGCAAGCCATCCTTCCGACATCGCCCGCCACGGGGCAAGCCGCAATCCGGCGGCGCGGGCGACGCGCGGCGCTTCGGCGCCCAACGCAATGGGGGGCGCGATGGGGCGCGCGACAGCGCGCGCGAGGACAGGAAGCCCGGCAAGGATGCGGGACCTAAACACCGCGCCGGCGCCGCGCCTCACAAGGGCGGAAAGGTGCGCAAGCGCGGGACCGGTGCGGGCGGCCAGGGGCCTGCGCGTCCGGCCGCCGCCGTGTCCGAGCCGATGCGCATCGCCAAGGCGATGGCGCGGGCGGGGCTCTGCTCGCGCCGCGAGGCCGAGCGCTGGATCGCGGACGGGCGCGTTTCCGTCAACGGTCAGGTTTTGAAGACACCCGCGGTCGAGGTGCGCCCGCGCGACCGCGTGCTCGTCGACGGCCAGTCGCTGCCGGTCGCGGAGCCGGCGCAGCTCTGGCGCTACAACAAACCGAAGGGGCTCGTCACCACGCACAACGATCCGCAGGGGCGGCCGACGGTGTTCGACAGCCTGCCGCTGGGGCTGCCGCGCGTGATCTCGGTCGGGCGGCTCGACGTCAACACCGAGGGCCTCATCCTGCTCACCAACGACGGCGAGCTTGCGCGGCATCTCGAGCTGCCGGCGACGGGATGGCTGCGGCGCTATCGCGTGCGTGCGAAGGGGCGCGTCGCGCAGGCGGATCTCGACAAGCTGAAAGAGGGCGTCGAGATCGAGGGCGTGCGATACGGGCCGGTGGAGGCCACGGTCGACAGCGTGCAGGGTGCCAACATGTGGCTCACGGTTGGCATCCGCGAGGGCAAGAACCGCGAGGTGCGCAAGGTGCTGTCGAACCTCAAGCTCGACGTCAACCGGCTGATCCGCATCTCGTTCGGGCCATTCCAGTTGCTCAATCTCGAGCCCGGGCAGGCGGAGGTCGTGCGGCGGCGCGTGCTCGCGGATCAGCTCGGGCCGGAGCTTGCGGCGGAGTTCCACCTTGTCGACAAGGAGCAAGTGAAGGCCGGCAAGAAGAAGCCGCACCATGCCGGCAAGGCGAAAGACCGAGGCGAGGCGGACTGATGCGCGTCGTCGGCGGCAGGTTTCGCGGGCGTGCTCTCGCCGCCCCGCAGCACGAGGGGCTGCGGCCGACCTCGGACCGGGTGCGCGAGTCGGTGTTCAACATTCTCCTGCACGGCGTCGCGGATTTCTCGCTCGGGGGCTTGCGGGTGATCGATCTCTTCGCGGGCACCGGCGCGCTCGGCATCGAGGCGCTGTCGCGGGGGGCGGCGTACTGCCTGTTCGTCGAGGAGGCGGCCGAGGCGCGCGCCCTGATCCGCACCAATGTCGAGGCGCTGGGATTGACGGGTGCGACGCGCATCTTCCGGCGCGATGCGACGGATCTCGGGCCGGCCGGCAACATGGAGCCCTATGGTCTGGCCTTTCTCGATCCGCCCTATGGGCAGGGGCTCGGCGAAGCGGGGTTGATCGCGCTGCGCGACGGGGCGTGGCTTCTGCCGCGCGCGGTGGTCGTGCTCGAGGAGCGCGAGAGTGCGGCGGTGACGCTGCCGGAAGGTTTCACCGAGATCGACCGGCGAAGCTGGGGCGACACGCAGGCGGTGTTCGGGCGGTTCGAGCGCACCGGTTGAGCGGGATTGCTTCCTCCGCCCGTCGCGTTTGCCGAAGCTTGCGTGGATGGTCGCCTTCGCGGCCATGACGTAATGAGGGATCGATTGTTTCGCGCGCAAGCGACGTTTGCATTGATACACGCATTCGCCTCCCCAACGTCATGGCCGCGAAGGCGGCCATCCACGACACTTACAAGAGCTCTGATGCGTCGCGTGAAGGTCCTACTTGCGGCCGAAGAGGCGTTCGATGTCGGAGAGCTGGAGCTCGACGTAGGTCGGGCGGCCGTGATTGCACTGGCCGGAGAACGGCGTCGCCTCCATCTCGCGCAGGAGCGCGTTCATCTCGGGGGCGGTCAGGCGGCGGCCGGCACGTACGCTGCCGTGGCAGGCCATGCGCGAGGCGACGGCATCGAGGCGCTCGCGCAGCGGCGCCGCCGTGCCCTCCGCCAGGAGATCGGCGGCGACGTCGCGGACGAGGCCTTCGACATCGGTTTGTCCGAGCAGGGCGGGCGTCTCGCGCACGGCGACGCTCGCGGGGCCGAAGCGATCGAGCACGAGGCCGAACTCGGCGAGCTCGGCGGCCTTTTCCTCAAGCACGGCGGCCTCGTCGTCGCCGACATCGACGACGGCGGGGATGAGGAGCGCCTGGCGCGCGACGCCGCCATTGGCGAGAGATTTCTTCAGGCGCTCGTAGACGAGGCGCTCGTGGGCGGCGTGCTGGTCGACAATGACGACGGAGGTTTTCGTCTCGGCGATGATGTAGGTCTCGTGCAGTTGCGCGCGGGCGGCGCCGAGGGGGCGGCGGCCGAGCTCCGGCTCCGCGTTTTTTTCATCGTGGGCGGCCGTGTCGGCGAACATGGTCTCGACCTCGCGGAAGAGCGCCTGGCGCGTCTCGGCGAAGCCCATGGGCTCGCGTGCGTAGTGTATCTCAGGGACTGATACAGGTGCGCGTGCCAGCGTCTCCAGCGTGCGGGCGCCGCCCTGGGCGCTGGCGCGGAAGCCGGCGCTCTCGAGCGCATGGCGCAGCGCGCCGATCAGAAGTCCGCGCACGGCGCCGCCGTCGCGGAAGCGCACCTCGACCTTGGCCGGGTGCACGTTGACGTCGACCTCGGCGGGCGGCAGGTCGACGAAGAGCGCGAGCAGGGGATGGCGGCCCTTGGGCACGAGATCGCCGTAGGCCGCACGCACGGCGCCGACGACGAGCTTGTCGCGCACGGGCCGGCCGTTGACGAAGAGGAACTGATAGGCGGCGTCGGGGCGATGCAGAGTCGGGAGGGCTGCGAAGCCGCGCACAAGGATGCCGTCGCGCTCGCCGGCGACAGGCACGGCGTCGGCCATGAACTCACGGCCCATGATGCGGCCGAGCCGTTCGAGGGTGCCGTCGGGGCCTTCGGCGCAGCGTGGGAGGCGCAGCCCCGTGCGCTCGCCCGTGGTGAGCGCGAAGCCGACCGCGGGGTGCGCCATGGCGAGGCGTTTCACCGCCTCCGAGACGGCGAGGTTCTCGGCGCGCTCGGACTTCAGGAACTTCAAGCGTGCGGGCGTGGCGGAAAAGAGATCGCGCACCTCGATGCGCGTGCCGGGATTGAGGGCGGCGGGCCGAGCCATGCTTTTGGCTCCGCGGTCGACGACGATCTCGCGGGCCTCGCGGCTCGCGCGCGGGCGCGAGGCGATGGCGAGATGGGCGATGGCGCCGATCGAGGGCAAAGCCTCGCCGCGGAAGCCCAGGGTGTGGATGGCCATCAGGTCGTCGCCGTCGAGCTTCGAGGTGGCGTGTCGCTCGACGCACAGCGCGAGGTCTCGCTCATCCATGCCGCAACCGTCGTCGGTGACGCGGATCAGCGACAGCCCGCCGGCGACGGTGACGACGTCGATCTCGGTGGCGCCGGCATCGAGGGCGTTCTCGACCAGCTCCTTGACGACGCTCGCCGGGCGCTCGACCACCTCGCCCGCGGCGATGCGGTTCACGGTCTCGGGGCTGAGCTGGCGGATGGCCATGTGTGGCGTCGGGACCTGGTTGGCTGAATGGCGGCCGTGAGGCCGACTCGATGGCGCAGGGTACTCCCGCGCGCCGCGGCCCGGAAGCGGGGCGGTGATTCGGGGTGGATTCGTTACGGAGGAGAAGGGCTAAAGTGGTAGGATTCTTGCGCTGGGTTCCGGCTCAGCGCTCGGCGTGCGCCTCGCTTGGCCGGAATGACAGGTTATTTGCTGACCTTGCCCAGGAGTTGAATCATCGTTTCACCGGGGCGCAGGCCGGGTTGCTTTGTGACGATGACTTGGGAGATGGCGCGGCGATGATCGACGGGGATCGTGCTGCTCCTTGCACCGGGCGGTATTGTTTCCTGGAGCGTGGCGCGCTGCCCTGTACCGTCCGCGAATGCGATTTCGATGCCGGTGAGGGTTATCGCAAGGCTGCCCGAGCGGAGGCAAATTGCGGAAACGTTCGCCTGGTGCGCGGGGATGCGGAAGGCGAGGCTCGCCGTGCGGTTGTTGGTGCGTGCGGAGGCGAGCACCTCGAAGGCCTGCGGCCCGGCGGCGCGGACTGGGAAGAAAATCAGCGCGGCGAGGAGTGGGGCGAGCAAGCCTACGGCTTTCAGCCGTGTCGCGACCTCTCCCCACAGGGGAGAGGTGAAGGCCGCGGCGTGCGTGTTGCGGTTCAGTGTTGCGCCCAGATGCGGACGACGGCGGGGCCGTCGAGGATGCTTTGCAGGCCCTTCTGCAGATCGAGGCGCGAGCGGTAGACGGCCTCGATGGATTTGATCGGCGCATTGCCGTTCCCGATGTCGAGCGGTCCGTAAGGCTTGCCCGGATCGACGCGCTCGCGCATGGCGAATACCTCGTCGGGTCCGCTCGCGAACTTGACGCGGATCTCCTTCAGCGTGATGGCGCGCTCCAAGGCCTCGATGCGCAGATGCGCGAAGCCCTCGTTCTCGCCGACAGCAATGGTGTCGTGGTCGAAACCGGTGAAGCCCGCCGTCTGCGCGCCGAGCAGCATCCAGCCCTCGTGATAGCCGCGCCCCTCGCCGGCGGCATCGAGCCAGCCCTTGGCATACTGTCCCGTCACCTCGACGCGCGCCGCGCCCCCGCCCGGGCGGGCACGATAGGTGAGCTGGACCTCCTGGATGAATTGCGCCGCGTCGACGTCAAACCAGCCGGAGAGCGTGTTGGCCGCGATGTCGGCTTCGACGGGGAAGTCGCGGTGCGACCGGTCCTCGTAGACGACGCGCAGCGCGACGACGTGCACGGTGTTGCCGAGCACGCGGAGGCGGATGCGGTTGAACTTGCCGAGCTCGTTGCCGACCTGAATGACGTCGCGGTCGATGCCGAGCTCGAGGTCGCGATGGCCGAACATGATGTCGCCGTCGGCGACGGGAGGGTCCGCCAAGACAGCGATCGACGCCGATGCCATGACGCAAATCGCGATCGAGGCGATGGCCGCCAACCGCGTGTTGCGAAACATGATTTTCTCTCCCTGACAGATGGACCGGGCGCCGGCGGCGTCAGTCATACGCGAGACGGTGTGCAAATTGAAGCGGCCGGCCGTCGCGCCCCGTTGCGCCCCCCATTGCGCCTTGTACGTGGGTGCGCGATGCATGGACTTCAAACAGAAAGAGCGCTGCGAAAAATGGCCGATGGTGCGGCTCTCGAGGAAGCGATCCGCGCGCTGAGCATCCGGTTCGGCGACCGGGCCGAGACGGGCGAGGCCGTGCGGGCGACGCATGCCAACACCTTGACGTGGATCGCGGCCGAGGCTCCGGATGTCGTGGTGTGGCCGCTTGCCACCGACGAGGTGGTGGCGGTGGTGGACATCGCCTCCCGGCATCGGGTGCCCATCATTCCCTTCGGGGCCGGGACGTCGCTCGAGGGGCACGTCAATGCGCCGCGCGGGGGGATCTCGCTCGACCTCAGCCGCATGACGCGCATCCTTCGCGTCTCGCCCGAGGATTTCGATTGCACCGTGGAGGCCGGCGTCACGCGGCCCGGCCTTAACGCGCACCTCAGGGATGTCGGGCTCTTTTTCCCGGTCGACCCCGGAGCGGGCGAGGCGACGCTCGGCGGCATGGCGGCGACGCGGGCCTCGGGCACCAACGCCATGCGGCACGGCACGATGCGGGACAACGTGCTTTCGCTCAGGGCGGTGATGGCCAACGGCGCGGTGGTCACGACGGGCGGCCGGGCGCGCAAGTCGGCGGCCGGGCTCGATCTGACGCGGCTCTTGATCGGATCGGAGGGGACGCTCGGCATCATCACGGAGCTGACGCTGAAGCTCAGCCCCATCCCCGCCTGCGTGCTGGCGGCCGCGTGTCCGTTCGCGACCCTCTCGGGCGCGTGCGAGGCTTCGATCGCGGCGCACATGGCGGGGCTCACGCTGCAGCGGATGGAACTCCTCTCGGCGGACATGATCCGCGCCGTCAACGCGCACGCGAAGCTCGCCATGCCGGAGGCTCCGCATCTCTTCGTCGAGGTCGCGGGAGGGGAGGCGGCCACGCAGGAGCAGATCGCGGAATTCCGCGAGATCGCGCTCGCCAACGGCGCCCTGTCGTTCGCGTGGGCGGCCAAGGAGGACGAGCGGCGCGCGCTCTGGCGGGCGCGTCACGATGCGTTCTGGGCGGTGCGCGCGCTATGGCCCGGCAAATCGGTGCTGGTGAGCGACGTGGCGGTGCCGCTCTCGGCGCTGGCCGCGTGCGTTTCCGAGACGGTTCAGGATTTCGCGGCGGAGGGCGTGATCGCGCCCGTGGTCGGCCACGTCGGCGACGGCAACTTTCACATGATCCCGGTGTTCGACGCGGGCGACCCTGCGGAGGCCAAGCGCGTGCGTGCGCTGCTCGACCGGCTCGTGGCGCGGGCTCTCGCCCTCGGCGGGACGTGCACGGGCGAGCATGGCGTCGGGCAGGGCAAGGCGGCGCATGTTTCAGCCGAGCTTGGGGCGCCTGCGGTCGAGGTGATGCGCGCCATCAAAGACGCGCTTGATCCGATGGGTCTTCTCAACCCGGGCAAGATGCTGCCTTGAGACAAAGATTCATACGTTCGTAGTAGTTCGAACTCTATCTTACTTTTCTGTACTTTCTCTCATACAGTTCTTCTGACTTGTTAGCATAAATCTTAAGGAACGCTGGCGTTTCAGCGATGTAGTCTCTTGTAGTCGCTTGCAATGCAAGGTTGTTTGCGGCGATAGTGTCCTTGCGAACGTGACGCCGTCCCACCCTATCCCCCCTAGGGGCGTCATAGTTCTTCAGCCCGCGACCTGCCCCCCCGGTCGCGGGCTTTTCATTTCTGGCGGCACGATCGCCACAAAAATCTAGAGGAAAATCAGGACTCGGAGCTGCGCGACCAGCCGGCAGCCTGGGCCTCGCTCTCGCTACAGAACCAGCGCTCGCCGCGGGATGTCCTCAACCGGATGCCGTCGTAGCTCGGCGACCACGGCAGGACGTAGGTGCGGGCGCCGGAGCGGATCGAGCCCTTGATGGGGCAACCCTCGGGGGCCTGCTTCTTGGCCTCCTCCCACCGCTTGTCGCGATAGTCCTGCGGGCGGTCGGCCTCGCCGGCCCAAAGACCGAGCTTCTCGGCCTCGGCCTCGCCCTCGACGCTGGCGTAGCGGCTCAAGAACCCACCTTCGGCGAAGACGTGGCCGTTGCGGACCATCGCCTCGGCGACGTCCCTGCCGCCCACGTAGCAGCGGGCTTCCTTGCGCTCTCCGTCGTCGGAGAGGATGTCACAGGTGATGCGCCGGCCGCGGACGAGATTGGCGAGGGCTTCGCGGGCGGCCGTGCCGCAGCGCCAAGCGCCGCTCTGGCGCTGGCAGGACTGGCCCGCCTCGGGGGCCTCGATGCCGTCGATGACGATCAGGGTGCCGGCGACGCGGAGCTTGTCCCCGGTGACGGCGACGGCGCGGCCCTCGAGCTTCGAGGGGTCGCGCTCGGGGCGGGCGGCATTTGCTTCGGGTTGCGACAGCGAGGGCAGGGACGGCGCAAAGACATAGACGGCGGCGCCGACGGCGAGCATGGCGGCCCCCGCGACCGTGGCAATGCCAGCCGCGCGCGGGGAAATGCGCGTCCGCGGCAACTCGAACTCCTGCACGCCGAGGCGATGCAGCAGGCTGTTGCGTGCGCCGGTCGCGCGGCGGCGATCGGGGTCGCCGAGGACGACGGCGAGGGTCAGGACGGCGGTCACGGCGAAGAGCACCGCCGCGACGGTGGCGTCCGTGTCGAAGCCGAAGCTCCAGGTGCGGTAGGCGGCGCCGAGCCCGAGCAGCGCGGTGATGGCGGCGAGGGCGAGCTTGCGCATGGGCTCGCGCAGGTAGGTGAGCAGGGGATCGAGGAGCGGAGCCGCCGGCGCGCCGATGTGGCGCGCCGCGGATGCGGCGGCGCTCCACAGTCCCGCGGCGGCGCCTGCTCCCGCCGATCCCGCGGCGCGGCCGGCACGGACCGCGCCCGAGCCCACAGCGCTGCCGGCGCGGATTGCAACTGAGCCGATGGCGCGGCCGGCGCGACCCAAACCCGCTGCCGAGGCGCGTCCAAATGCGCCGAGGCCGTGCCCCAGGCCGCTGCCCGCCTTCTTCACGCCAGCCACGCTAGCGTCCAGGCCGCGCTTGCCGGCCTCCTTGACCTGGGCCGCGGCGGCCTCCTTGACGTCCTTCACGCGCTGGCGGCGCTGCTCACGGCGCACGAGAATGGTCGTGCGCACGTAGTCGCGCCATTCGAAGCCTTCATCGCGTTTTCGCCACCAGAGCACGTTGTCCCCGCGTCGCCTCGGACTCATTCTGTCGGTTTCTGCCGGTCGGAGAGCCGGCGCCATCGGCGCGGCGTACACAACACCGGATGTGAGCCTATGTCAGGAATGATGGCAGGGCTTTGTCCGAGCGAGACAACATGCCCGAAATCCCCAGGGCCTGGGTGGATGGACTTAGCCATAATCGGACGCTAGGCTTCGCCCGCAGGGGCATGCCGGGCCACCTTAAGGAGGGTTTCATGTCACGGTACGGTCACACGACAGCTATCGTTGCGGCCATGAGCGCGCTCGCGCTCTTCGCGGTGCCGCTGCAGGCGGTGGCGGACGACGGTCCTCCCAAGCCGCGCGTCGACTGCAGCAAGGCGAAGAACAAAGACAAGCCCGAGTGCCAGAACAAGCGCGGGGCTTTGGACGACGAGATCATCAACGGCGCCTACTGGCTGGCGCATACGGGCAAGCTCAAGGAGTCTCTCGCGCTTCTCGATACGGTCGCGGACAAGGACAACCCGCGCGCGCTCAACGCCCGGGGCTTCGCGACGCGCAAGCTCGGCGACGTCGACGGGGCGCTGCCGTTCTACGCGCGTGCGCTCGCCATCAAACCCGACTATGTTCAGGCGCGCGAGTACCTGGGCGAGGCGTTCCTGGCCAAGGGCGACCTTGCGCGTGCCACCGAACAGCTCGACGAGATCGCGCGGCGCGCGGGCACGGCGAGCGTGTCGTTCGCCAACCTCAAGCGCGAGATCGCGGCCTTCGAGGCCAAGCGCGCGGTGCCGGGCTGAGGTTTGGCACGAACGCCGATCTCGATACGAAACACGACAAGAGGGCGGCGCTGGCGCCGCCCTTTGATGAGGCCGATGAGTCACGCTTCGGACTTTTGCCGCGCTGCCGATTGACGCCGCGCCGCATCGTCGGCGCGACGATCGGAGCGACTAGGGTCCGAAGCGATCATGGTCTAAAGGGGAGCATTGATGACGACCTTCACGACGCGGTTTCTGGCTTATCTCGGCGCCTCTTTGCTCGCGCTTGCTTCGCCCGCTCTCTTATCACCCGCCCTGGCGGACGGCCGCGTCGCCAAGGACACGGGCCCACAAGGCGCGTGTGACGCCTATGCCAAGGGCGAGGCTGCCTGGCGCGGCTGCGTGGGGCGGGCCGGCGCCAAGATGTCGGACGAGGAATTGTTCTATGCCGGCTATTGGCTCGCCAAGAGCGGGCAGTACGCGCAGGCTCTTTCGTACCTCTCGCGCGCCGAGCGGAAGGACGAGCGGGTGCTCACCTACATCGGCTATGCGACGCGCAAGCTCGGGCACGTGGACGAGGCGCTGCCGTTCTATGCGCGTGCGCTGGCGGTCAACGCCAACTATGTCGTGGCGCGCGCCTATCTCGGCGAGGCGTTGCTTTCGCAGGGCGATCTCGGAGGCGCGCAAGGCGAGCTCAAGGAAATCGCGGCGCGGTGCGGCGTCACGTGCCCGGCCTACGTGGATCTCGACACTGAGATCGCCGCCTACGAGGCGCGAGGCGCCAAGGGCTGATCTCTTTCCTTGTTGATCTGGATATTGCGATGGCCGGGTCTCACGCCCGGCCATTTCATTTATTCGGGGGATCAGTTCGTGACGGGGGGCTGGAGCGGGTTGGCCCAGATGCGCACGATGCCATCCTCGCCGGCGGAGGCGAGATGGGCGCCGTCAGGCGCGAAGCTCACGGCATTCACGCCGCCCTGGTGGCCGATGATCGTGCGCAGCGTGCGGCCGCGCTGGACATCCCACAGGCGGAGCTGCCCGTCGGCGCCCGATGACGCGAGCGTCTTGCCGTCAGGCGAGAACGAGAGGCTGCCGACGCGTCCGCGATGGCCGTAGAGACGGCGCATGCGGCCCGATCTCGTCGACCACACGCGGATGTTGCCGTCGATGCTGGCCGAGGCGAGCAGCTTTCCGTCCGGCGAGAAGGCGAGCGCGGTGATGAGATCGCGATGGCCGCGATAGGTGCGGATGCGGTCCAGCGTGTCGAGGTTCCAGAGCTTCACCTGCTTGTCGGCGCCGCCGGAGGCGAGGCGCGGACCTTTCCCGGTCGTCACGTAGGCGACGGCCTGCGCGGCGTCCTCGTGAGCGTCGATCACCTGCACGGGCGCGGATGGGGTCGTGGTGTCCCACAGCGCCACCTTCCAGTCCTGGCTCGAGGCGGCGAAGCGGTCGGCGCGGCCGGCAAAGGCCACGGACGAGATCGACGCGTCGCTGCGCTTGAAGGCGGCGAGCTTTTCGGCGCGCTGCCAATCCCAGAGCACGATCTCGCCCGTGGCATGGCCGGTGAGCGCACTCGTGCCCTGAATGGCGAAGGCCGTTGCGGGTCCGTTGTCGAGCTCGATGGTGCGGGTCAGCGTTCCCGAGCTCGCGTTCCATATCTTGATGCGCGCGTCGGCACCGACGGTGGCGAGCATCGTTCCGTCGCCGGTGTAGGCGATGCCGGTCACCGGGCCGATGTGGCCGGTGAGCTCGGCCGAGGGCCGGATGACCGGAACCTCCGGCAGCGAAGCCGTGCGGATGGGGGCCGCGTTGTCGGCCGTCGTCTCGCCGCTGCCGCGGCTCTCGAACTGCGGAAAGCGTTCCTGCATGGCGACCGCGGCGCTCGCGACGCCGACGCCGACCAGGAGCTTGAACAGGATCGGGCGCCAGCCGATGCGGCTGGTGCGTATGGGGCGCGGACGGCTCGCGGGCTTTTTCTTGTCCTTGGCGTCAACCGGCTTCTTCTGATTGACGACGATCAGCTCGCGGCCCGGCTCCTTGGCTTTCTCTTTTTCCTTCTTGCGCAGCACGCGCGGCAGCTTGATCGGATCGGGCGGAGCGTCGAGGCGCTGCGTCCCCGCGGCGCGGGCCGCCGGCGCGGCGGGGGATTGCGCCAGCGCGGGCTTGGCGGGAGCATTGGCCTCGGGCTCGGCCTTCTTCTTCAAGCCATCGAAGAACTCGAGCATGCCGCCCTTGGGACCCGGCGCGTCGGGAGGCGGCGGGACGATGGCGGAGGCTGCGGGCTTCCTGCCGGCTGCGGGGTGCGGCTCGTTCTTGGCCTCGCCGGGCTTCGCCGCCGCCGCGGACTTTCCGAACCATCCGCCCTTCGGGTCCGGCGCAAGCAGCGCGCCGCGCCAGGCGGCGATCGACTGGGGACGTCCTTCGATCTGGAGCGTCAGCGCGTGGTCGATGGCCTTGAGGAAGCCGGCGCGGTAGGCGGAGAGAGATGCGTCACGCGCCGGGATGAGCTCGTCCTTGACCATGCGCGAGGGACTGTCGTTCGGGCGCTTGCCGGTCACCGCATGATAGAGCGTGGCGGCAAGCGCGTAGATGTCCGTCCAGGGGCCTTGCTGGCGGCTCGTCTCGGCATACTGCTCGTAGGGGGAGTAGCCGGGCTTCACGAGGGCGGAGACGGTCTTCGAATGGGCGAGGATCTCGCCGCGCGCCGACCCGAAGTCGATCAGCACCGGGGCGCCGTCCTTGCGGATGATGATGTTGTCGGGGGCGATGT
>JBFXEP010000033.1:0-14141 GCA_050179995.1 Hyphomicrobium sp. | reverse complement strand
CTGGATCATGGATCTCTACACCGCCCACCTGCGCAGCTTCTTCGAGGGGCCGCGCAATCTCGCCGCCCACCTCACCGGCTCGCAGCGCCCGCTGAAGCGGCTCACCGACGAGATCAACGCGCTCTCACGCTACGTCGACAAGCAGGGTCAGGAGAAGCTTGCCGTCATCAAGGATCTAGTCATCGAGAAGGACCAGCTCGATTTCGCCCGCGTCTATCTCGCGCTCACCAAGGCCTGGCTGTTCGTGCATGTGCCCGTCACCTACGGCCTGATCGTGCTCTCCGTGCTGCACGTCCTCATCGCCTATTCCTTCTCGTCGGGAGCCTGGTGATGCGGCGGCCGTCGTGGATCGACGCCATTTGGCCGCCGCAGGGCGAGGGTCCGGCGGGCCTCGCGGCGCGGCGCGATCGCCTGGCGGTGATGCTCGCCATTGCCACCTTCGTCGGCGTGATCGCCGCCTTCCTGCTCACCAAGGGCACGCAGATGCTCATGCCGGGGCCTCTCGCCAGCGCCCACGGCGCCATCGAGAAATGCAGCGCCTGCCACACCAAGAGCGGCAGCGGAAAGCTGAGCTTCGTGCACGGCCTCGTCGCCGGCAACCCGGAGGCCGACAGCAAGGCCTGCCTCACCTGCCACAAGATGCCGGACACCGCCTTCAATGCGCATGGCGCCGCGGCCGACGTGCTCGAGGAGAGCACCCTCAGGCTGACCGAGATCGCATCGCGGATCGAGGCGCCGCCGTCGGCCCGCGCACAGGACATCGCCTTTCCGACCCAGCCCATTGAGGCGCGCGGCCTCTTTTGCGCGACCTGTCACCAGGACCATCAGGGCGTCAATTTCAATCTGAGCCGCATCTCCAACGAGCAATGCCGCTCCTGCCACGTGGTCCAGTTCGACAGCTTCGACGGCCGCCATCCGAAATTCGACGGCTATCCGTTCAAGCGGCGCACGCGCATCGTCTTCGATCACGCCGGCCACTTCGGCAAGCATTACCCGGAGGTGGTGAAGAAGGACCCGGCGCGGCGCATCCCCGATACCTGCTCGACCTGCCATGACAGCCGCCAGGACCGGAGCGTGATGGCCGTGGCGCCATTCGAGCAGACCTGCACCGGCTGTCACCTCGACCAGATCGTCGGCAAGGAGCGGGCGAGCGGGCCGAAGGGCATCGCCTTCCTGAGCCTGCCCGGCCTCGACACGAGAACGCTGAAAAAGAAGAGCGCCGCCATCGGCGAGTGGCAGGACGCCGCGGATGCCGAGCTCACGCCCTTCATGAAGGTGATGATCAGCCGCTCGAAGAAGGGCCGCGCCTTGATCAAGACCGTGGACGGTCTCAACCTGCAGGATCTCTCGGGCGCCAGCGACGCCGAGATCAAGGCGGTGACGGCCTTGGCCTGGGAGATCAAGGGGCTGTTCCATGCCCTGATCAAGGGCAAGGCCTCCGACGTGCTCGGCAACCTCAACATCGGCGGCGGCGCCAAGCTCGCCCCCAACCTCGTCGCCGACCTCACCGCGAGCATCCCGCGCGACGTGGTGGTGAGCGCCCAGCAGCAGTGGCTCCCCAACCTCGCGACGGAGATGGCGGCGCGGCCGCCGGCGCCTGAGGAGCCCGCCGAGAGCGACGGCGGCGGCTGGAGCACGGTGACGACGGAATCGCGGCTGGAGGGAACGGCCGCACCCGCCAAGCTGGGCGGCCCGTCACCAAACCCGACGGCCGAAGATGGCAAAGCGGCTAAGCCCGAAGACAAGGAGATCAAGACCTACACCACCCAAGCCGGGCCCGAGGACAGCGCCCCGGTCGAAGGCAGCGACGGGCCGATCAAGAAGAAGTGGCTCTTGCCGAGCGGCACGCCGCGCATGATGGACGGCCGCAACAAGCCGCCCCAGTCCAATCGGGACGAAGACAGCGATCGCGGCGGCCAGCCCGCCGCCAGCGAGCCCGGACCTGGCGACACGGGAAATACGGCTCAGCCGGAAGGAGCGTCCGCACCACCCGATGCCGCCGCCGCTCCGCCTGATGGCGGTGGTCCGCCTAAAGCCAGCGAGGCGCCTCGAGCCCAGTCGGGCGAGCAAACCGACGATCTGCTTTCCCCCACGGCTGAAGAGCTCCGCGCCATCCAGGCTAAGGGAGCAGCACCCGCGGCAGCCCCCTCTCAAGGCGGCGGCGCTGCGGCGAGCAAACCCGCCGAAACCGCGCCTCAGGCGGTCACTCCAGGCACGGCTGCGCCAGCCGCAGCAGCCGAGCCTCGCGCAACGCCAGCGCCTGCTCCGGTCGTCGCCATCGAAAGCGACGTCGACCCCGAGAGCTGGGCCGAGTATGGCGGCTGGTACCGCCAGGATTTCGCCATCTACTACCGGCCCGTCGGCCACAAGGACAAGTTCGTCTACTCCTGGCTCTTTCTCACCGGACCCCAGGCGCCGAAGGGCGGCACGGGACCAGCGACAGCCGTCTTCGACGTCCTGACCGGCAAGGACGCGCAGGGCTCTTGCACGAAGTGCCACAGCATCGACGACATCGAGGGCAAAGGACGGCTCGTCAATTTCGCGCCCCCATCGGCGCGCACCAAGCAGGGGCATTTCACCAAGTTCATCCACGAGCCGCACTTCGGCATCATGGAGGATCGCGGCTGCCTCACCTGCCACAACCTCGAGAAGGGCCGCCCGTACCTCAAGAGCTACGAGCAGGGCAACCCGCGCGAGTTCGTGTCCAACTTCGGCGACGTGAAAAAGAAGCTCTGCCAGAGCTGCCACACCACCGGCATGGCACGCCAGGACTGCCTCACGTGCCACGACTATCACGTGAATGGCGTCGTGACGCCCATCATGAGCACCAAGCTCCCGACGCAGTAGCGCGAGCCTCGCCACCGGCACCCCAGCGTTCGGCGGGATCGAGGGTGACAATGCGCTCCAATGCATCCGCTAAAGCAAAGGCGATGCATCCCCCGCGATGCTGCGCTCGCGTGAATGCGAGGACAGCGCACCTCCGCCGTCTACTGACAATGGTCCGTTGATATCGATGTGGCGCAAGGTTGACGAAATCGCAGCTCTCGTTCGGCCACACGAGCAGCTTATCGGCATCGGCTCAGTCGATCCGTTCCGGCTCGGTCCCGACGCGCTGCTGCAGGAGATCGAATGAGCGACCCGAACGCTCGACCTCAGCGCCATCAACATCGAGCCGGACTTCCTGTCGCCGGCGGTCGCCTTCAGGAGCGATGTTCTGGAGCGTGTACTTTTCGGCAACGCCGCACGGTTGCTTCTCCGCTAGTTTGTCTGGTCCAGCGTTCGATGATCGACCGTGCTATGGCGCCTCCAAAAACCGCCTTGGCTGGCCTGCTCGCGCGCCGAGATAATCGACCACCGTCGTGCGCGCGACATGATCGGGCCCGTGATATCGCTCGACGTAGGCGCGACTTCGCTCGCCTGTCGCCCGCAGCTCCGAGCGCGGCGTGCTCAATAGCCTGCGCAAGACGTCGGCAACCGTCGCGGGCGTGGCATCGACAATCGGCAGATCGCTTGCGAGCGATGGTGGCACGAACTTGAGGTCACCGCGCCGGATGTAGGCCACCAGCACCTTGCCCAGCGCCATGGCTTCGACACCCAGGCCGCCGTACCAGCCCGCCAGAAGCTGGTCGACCACAATGTCGGCCGCGGCCACGCGGTCGAGCGCCTCTTGCCTCCCCACGCCTTCGATAAGCGAAAACTCGAAGGCGATCCCCTCACGGCGTAGCGTATCGATGGCCGACAGCACATGCTGCGTGCCCTTGGCACCCCGATGGCTTGGCGCGTGAGCGATGATGAGCGGCCGCGATTCCGATAGCTCGACATGGCGCGGATGGACGGATTGGGGATCGAAGCTCGCGTAGGGCAGGAAGCGCGCCGTGGGCGGCAGCACGTGCAGAAGGTCGGGATTGAGCGCGTACTGGCCGTGGGCAAAACGTCCCACGCGGGCAATCGCACGCCGCTTTCGCTCGTCCGACCCCGGCGGGTAGTAGGTGTCATCCACCTCGTGCGCGATGGAAATGTCAAACAGCTCACGCGAGCGATCGGATTGCCGCGCGTCGTCGCCCTGCCAGCTCACGAACAGAGTCTTGCCCAAAGCCCGCAGGACCGGCAGGTCCCGGTACCACAGGAGACGTGCATAGGCTCTCATGATGCCATCCAAGGCCCATGATCCGGTCTTGATGGACTCGGGGAAAGGGTGGGGCAGGAGGATGCTCTGGCCGAAGGCAAAATGGATGACGTCCGCCCAGGTCATGGCGCGCCACAGAAGCCGAAAGCGCGCGAGCTCGATCTGGGCTCGGTTGCCCTGCGACGCCAACGCCTCGTCGCTCGGAAAGCCACTCAGTTTCTCGAACAGAACGACATTGCGGCTGTCGAGTCCGAGCCGCCTTTCGGCTGCGGCAAGCGACGCTTGTTGCCCCGCGAGATTCCACGGGCAATGCAGCACGCGGAGTGGCCGGGGGAGCGGCGTTTCCATCATCGCCTGCATGCGAGCCGCGAAGCCGGACGTTCAGGCATTGGAGGCGACGCGATTCGCATCCACGAGGCGACCGACGCCTTCCCGGAAGCCGATGCGAGGTGTGTGGAGCAGCTCCTGCATGCGAGAAATGTCGGCCAGGAGATCATTGCCCTCAGGCTCGTTCGATGTCTGGAATTGCGGCGACACGCCTACGGCCTCGCCAATGAGATGCGCGATCTCCCGCAGGGGCAACGCTTCGCTGCCGGCAACGTTCGCGACGGTGCTGCCCTCGAGGCGCAGTGCGGCGATGGTCGCCTCCGCTGCGTCGTCGACGTAGATCGGATTGATCCTCATGCCATCCCGGCCCGCCAGCGTTATGGCTTGGCCGTTGCTGACGGATCTCACCAGCCGCGGAATCAGCATCGAGTCGCGCTGGCGCGGACCGTAGACGAAGAAGTAGCGGAGAGCAGCGACGCTGAAGACGGAGCCGTAGGGCTTGGCCAGAAGCTCGGCAGCACATTTGGTGCCGAGGTAGAAGGCGAGCGGTCCCTCGATGCGCGGAGCAGCCTCCTCGCTGAACGGCTTCGGGCCACGGCCGTAGAGCCCGCCGCTCGATGCATGCACGAAGCTTTTCACGCCCGCCTTGGCAGCCCAGGCTAAGAGCTCGGCAAAGGCGCCGGTGTTGACCCGGAATACCGAGGGCGCATCGTCGGGAAAGTTGGCAAACCCCGCGGCCTGCGCCAGGTGAATGACGGCATCCATGCGTGAGGGGAGCCGCTGCACGAAGGTGGGATCGGCGAGATCGGTCGCGATCTCCTCCACGCCATGCGGGGCCGCGCCCGCGCTTCTCACAAGCGCTACGGGCTCGCAGGAGCGGCTCAGAAGCTCCACAACCCTGTGGCCGATCAAGCCGCCGGCGCCGGTGACAAGAACACGCTTCGTCATGGACTGCCCCCGTCATTGCAGGCTTCGCAGCCCGACCTCGAACCCTGCACCGCAATCACTTGGTGAGAAGCACGGAGATGCCGTTCGGGTTGGCGTCGTGGAAGGCGTATCGGCTTACGCCCAGCTCGCGCAGCCAACCTTCGACTTCCTCCTGCGTGTGCTGCCACGCATCGTGCGGGTGATACCAGTCGAAGTTGACCATGTTGTTGGTCTCGAAATCGAAGGAGTCGTTCCAGAAGCACTTGACGAAATTATAGTAGATAAGTCGCTGCACGTCGTGCGTGCCAGGCGGGATGCCGAGCACGGGCACGCCCTTCTCGAGAGTGATGCTGGCCTTGAGGTTCGACAGCTCGCGGCCGAGCTCGGTCAGTCCCTCGCACGCCTTGTAGCAATCCTCGGGTGCCAACGGCATGAAGTTTTGGCGGATGTAGGCGTCGCTGAATTGCCGCGCGGCACCCATCTTCCGGTAGACGTAGAAGAAGAACTGGCCGCCCGGCTTGACCTTGGCGAGCAGTGCGGCGACGGCCGCGCGCGTGTCCGGCGTGTGGTGCAGAACCCCGTCCGCCACGATGAGGTCGAAGTAGCCGTCGGCGAACGGCGCGTCCATCAAGTCCGCCTGCACGACCATGCAGTTTGCTAGGTCGCGCGTGTTCTCGAAGGTGGTGTGGGCGGCGTCCGACACATCGAGGGCAAAGACGCGCCCGGTGCAATGCTCGGCGATGAAGCGCGTATTGAACCCGGACCCAGGACCGACCTCGAGCACCCGTTCGCGGTCCCGGTAGAAGGCTTCGAGATCCTTCCGCTCGGCCAGCCCGAACTTCTTGCAGTACCATCCGAACAGGAAATCCCGGTGCTGGGGATCGAGCCCATAGGACTTGAAGCGGCGCCACTTGTCGGAAAACGTCTCGGTTGTCTTGGCCTGCTTGTCCGCGGCTGCGCGCCCTTTGTCTTCGGGGGCAGGCGGAAGACGGTGCCGCCGGGCGAAATCCAGGAAATCGGGCCGCAGCGGGCCACGCAGGAAGCATGGCACGCCGTCGACGATCGGATACCAGACGACGGGTGCATCGCCGGATCGCAGCACGCCCTCCATGATATGGCCGTCGGCTTCTTCGAAGGCCTCGACCTCGAGCGCGCCGCTCGCATGAGCGCCAACACCGCTGAGGCTGTCCAGATGGTCAGATCGCAATGCAATCCTCGCTTGGGTTCGTGGCGTTCCCTGCCGCGTTCATGAAGCCGCCAGACCACGTGCCGCACCTGCCGCCTCTTCATTGAGGCGGCCGCCGAAGAAGCCGGTGTAAGCGCACCATGCTTCAAACGACAACAGCGACCAGATCAAGGGAAGATTGTTGGCGCGTGCTGCGAAATGGTCGTCGAGTGCTTTTGCTACGCAGGTCGGCTGAAACACGCCGCGCTGCCGAATAATTCGGGGCGCCAACGTTCGCTCGATGAATGGCCGCAGCGCCGTACGATACCAGGATGCGTCCGGCGGGCCGAAGCCCATCTTGGGCTTGCGATAGATGGCATCGGGCACAAGCGGGCGCACGGATTCGCGGAATATGATCTTGCCCGTCTCACCGTCGAACAGGTGGCTCCACGGCAGCCGATTGACGAAATCGACAAGCTCGTTGTCGAGCAGCGGCACGCGCGCCTCGAGGGCGTGCGCCATCGAAAGCTTGTCCTCCATGACCAGGAGACCATGCAGATACGTCTTGGCGTCCGTGTAGAGCACGCGATCCCATATGTTGTCGGATGGGCACTGGTCGATGACGGCGCGCAGCGCATCACTTGCCACATAGGAGCCGGCGCCGCGCAGGAACTCGGGCGCGAAGAGCTGTCGGGCACGATCGTCCGGAGCGAGAAAGTTCACTATTCCGTCAAAGGCGGCGATGGCCTCGTTCCAGGTACGGACGTTTCGCCCTCTTATGCGATCGCGAAGGCCGCGCAGCGAAAGCAAGGGCCGTTGACGGCCGATGCTGGTGCCCTGGTAGCGATAGACGTAGCCGCCATGCATCTCGTCTCCGCCGGTGCCCGAGAGCACGACCTTGCTGTCCGCCGCGACACGCCCGGCAATGCAGTGGTTCACGTAGGACATTCCCATGTGTGGGTGCTCGAGCGCGGCGATGGTCGGCGCGAGCGCATCGGCGAGCGTCGTGGGCGCGAGCTCCAACTCGATATGTTCGATGGAAAGATGTTTCGCCATTGCGCGCGAGAACTCGCGCTCGTCGACGATGCGGTCATCGCCGACGCCGGTGAGGTCGAACAGGCACGAATAGGCACGCACGCCCGGATCGAGACGATGGGCGCCTGCCGTGATGGCGCTGGAATCGATGCCGCCGGACAGATAGCTCATGACCGGAACGTCGGCGGCGATCTGCCGCTTGAGGACGCGTTCCAAAATGCCACGGTGCGCCTCCGCCGCCTCGGCAAGGCTCAGCCTGCTGGTCCGCTCGAAGCGATAGTCCCAATAGCTGCGCCGCTTGGTGCCCGATCGGTCGATGCGTTGCCAGGTTGCCGGCGGCAGCAGCTCGACGCCGCGGAACATGGTCCGGCTGCCCCAGAGGTTCTGGTGAGAGAAGTATTCGAGGACGGCGGTCGTATCGGGCTCCGGCTCAACGAGGCCCGACGCGTGAATCGCGCGAATCTCGGACGCGAACAGCATGGCTCCGCCGTTTTGCGCCAAGTAGAGCGGCTTGATGCCGTAGCGGTCGCGCGCCATGTAGAGCGCTTTCTGGCGCTGGTCCCAGATCGCGAAGGCGAACATGCCGTTGAGCCGCTCGGCCAGCGTCTCGCCCCACTCCTCCCAGCCATGCACCAGCACTTCGGTGTCGGAGTGATCGCTTGCGAAGCGGTGACCGGCCGCCTGCAGAACGTGGCGCAGTTCGGGATGATTGTAGATCTCGCCGTTGAAGACGACCCAGACCGTGCCGTCCTCATTGCTCATGGGCTGATGGCCGCCCTCAAGATCGACGATGGACAAGCGCCGGAAACCCAGGGCGCAGTCGCCCTCCGACCAGAACCCTTCGTCGTCGGGGCCGCGATGGACCATGGCGTCCGCCATCGCCTTGACCCGCGACTGAGCTTCGGGACGCGCACCAAAGTGAAGGATACCCGCTAGGCCGCACATGAAGAGGTCTCTTCAATAGAGAGCACGGCCGACGGATCGAGGTAGAGACGCCGGAGCGCACGAGCGATGGCGTCAGGATGGTGCCAGCGCTCGACATAGCGCCGGCTTTTCATGCCGATGGCCCGCCACGCATCGCGCTGAGCGAAGATGGCCTTGAAGTCCGCGACAAGGTTCGAGGGATCGAGGCGGAGAATGGGCATCTCGGCCCACATCTGGGGCGGAATGAAATGCAGGTCCTCGTCACGGATGTAGCAGGCGACCGGTTTGCCCATGGCCATGACCTCGACCGCGAAGCCGCCGTACCATCCCGCCAGCACCTGATCGACGACAAGATCGGCCTGCCGATAGATCCGCATGGCTTCGTCGTGTGTCTTTCCCTGCACGAGGACCAGCTCGAAGTCGTGCTCCTTCCTGATGGCGTCGAGGGCCGCCAAGATGCAGTCCGTCCCCTTGATCTTCGCGTCGGAGGGCGCATGGACGATGATGGGACGCGCATTGGTGCGCGCCTCTCGGGGCGTGACGGCATCGATATCGACGTTGGCATAAGGGAGAAACGTGGCAGTCGGGGCGTAGTGTCCGAGCTCGGGATTGAGATAGAAAGCGCGATCGCACAGCGGAAGAATGCCGTCGATCATTGTGCGACGCTGCGCATCGTAGGTGCTAATGCAAGCGGCATATGCGGAGCAACGCCCCGTGCCGCAAGGTGTGTAGGCATTGCGCCTATTTGAATCCCCGGCCAGCCGCGCGTCGCAACCCTGCAGGGTCATGAAGATGCGCCGCCCCAGACGCCGCGCCAGTCGAAGATCGGTGAACGGCATTTTGTTGAAGCGCGGGATATCGTCCCAGTACAGCAAACTCCTGCCGAAGTAGTAGTGCAGCACGTCGTAGCGGAATGGCGCGGCGAGTCCGACGGCTGTCCTGCGCGCCAGCCCGGAAAGGCTGTAGTCGCCGACCGAGCTCAGCACCCGATCCGCCGGATACCCGAGCCACGTCTGGTAGTTCGTCACGAGATCGCTCTCGAGGCCGATACGCCGTTCGGCGCGCGACAGCGTCCAGGGCTGATTGCCCACGTTGACAGGCGCGTGCAGCACGCGAAGCGGACGACGAGGTGCTTCCGGAACGGTCACGCGGTCATCTCCCGGGCGTGCGCAAAGCCAATCTGGTCTCCTGGGGCGCGGGTTCATGCCGTGCGGCCGAAGCGGCTTCGAGATCTCGGTAGATCGCCACCAGCTTGTCCCATTCCGCATCCGCGTTCATGTCGTGGAGCGCCTCGCGCGTCCGTTCCGACAGCTGTTTTGTTAGGTTCGGGCTCGACGCCAGTGACTGTATGGCCGCCGCGATCGATCGCGGATCGTAAGGGTCGAAACAGCGCCCGATGGCGTGGCCCTCCACGAGCTTGCGGGCTTCGGGATAATGCGCGACGAGCACGGGCAGACCTGCCGCCACATACTCGAATATCTTGTTCGGCAAGGCGTAGTAGAAATTCTTGCAGAGGTTGGGCAGTGTCCAGATACCGGCGTCGGCACCCTTTGCCGCGGCAACGACGTCCCGCGACGGCACAGGGGGAAGAAGCATCACGCGATCCGCCACCCCGAGCTTCTCTGCGAGACGTCTGTAGCCGTCTCCATAGAACTCAATCCCAGGGCCTCTGATCACAAACACGCACTTTGGAACCAACGGCAGCGCCTCGATGATCGGCTCGATCATCCGGCTCGGTCCAACGCCGCCCTGCCAAAGCAGGACGAATGTTTCGGGCGCCAGTCCAAGCTCGTCCTTGAGAGGCCGATATGCGTGCGTCGGTTCGCTATTGAGGCTGGGGATGTTGCGGATCACATGCACGCTGCCTTGCCTTGCACCGAACTCGCGTTCCATTTCGCGGGCGAGCGACTCGCAAACCGTAACCACGGCAGTGGCATGCTTGAAAGCCATCCGCTCCAAGAAGCGATAGGCGTTGCGTACCTTCCAATCATGCGCAACGTAGGCTCCCCTCACCACACTCCAGGTGACGTTCTCCGAATACCACTCATGGAAGTCACAAACGAGATGGGCGCCCGTCGCTCGCGCCGCGATCAGGCCGACCAACGCCGTCGAAAGATCATGCGCGTGGAAGGCAAGCGGCTGATACTCGAGGGCGATATTTGCCATCTTGTGGCCGAGGAAGCCCGGAAAGCCATATGCGAACGTTCCGTAGTCCCACGGCAATGTGCGAAACGTGACGCGAGGCCCCCAGTCAAGCTCCGGCGGCGGCTTGTCGCGCAGATCAGGCCAGACTGCGACGACATCGTATCCCGCGCGGGCCAATGCGCGCGCTTCCCGCTCGACGCGCGGATCCACCCGAAGGTCGGAAACCACGAGCATCACGACCGTCCGGCCGCTGGCATTGGTGCCTACCCCGGGCCGGCTCGACCGTTTCCACATGAGGAAACACGTGAGGACGTCATGGGGAAGGCGAAGGAATCCGGTCAATCGGCGTGCGATTCGAACCAGCGGCGTGAGAACGGCCCGCAGTGACGGGTGGCGTCGAACGAATTGGCGAAGGCTTGCTGCGGTCAACACGCTCGGCTCCCTTCTGCTGCACTCCAGGGATGAGACCAGTCCGCGTAGGTCGCGATGGTGCTCATTCGTGCTTCTTCGTCTGCAATGTAGCCTTCAAAGCGCTCGATGAGGGGGCGCGGAAAGTCGGCTGTGTCGATGTAGAGACGCGCGAGCCGCGCCGCGACCGCCGGAATGGAATGATGACGCTCGACGTACGAGCGGCCCTGGCGACCTATGTGCGGCAACAGCGCCCGATTGTGCGCGCACCACGTCAGCACGTCGTCGAGCGTGTCGGGCGTCGCGTTGATGAAGGGACACTCGTCCGGCGCCACCGTCAGGCTTCGATCGCGGACATAGGTAAGGACAGGCTTCCCGCGTGCCATGCCCTCCAGGGCCGTATATCCATAGGCGCCGCCGATGAACTGGTCCGCGACGATATCGGCCTCGGCCAGCAGATCGAGAACTTCGGCATTCGACACTCCGGAAATGACGACAAGCTCGAAGTGGACGCCACGCGCATCGAGCCGCGCCAGCGATTGCTCAAGATAGCGCGTGCCCTTGAAGTGTGTGTGATTGGGGGCATGCGCGATCTTGAGCGGCCCTGCGTGCTCCCGGGCGCCGACGTAGGCGATGCGCTCGTGATCGATCGGCCAGTACGCGACGTGGCGAGCGCCGGGAAGGTAGGTCAGCATGTCGCCGAGTGAGACGGTCGCTGTTGCAAAGTCCGCAATTCGCTTGAGGAGTGCCTCCCCCTTCTCATCGTCGCACAGGCAATATGCACCGGGATCATCGCAGTCCCGGCAAAAGTTCCACGTACCGAGTTGCAGGGTTTTGTTTCGCAGCCTGACGTCAGCACCGTAGGTGTAGACGTAAAGCGTCTTGCCGGCAGCCTGCAGCACCTCCTGCTCGAACACTCTGATACCGAAATCGTCTTGACTGGACAAAATCCCGCGGTCTGCGAAGTAATGAAATACGTCGTAGCGCAGGATGGCATACGCGAAGACAATGGCCTCAAAGACCAGGCGGAGCTTCGGCGCGCGCCTCGATATGAACGAGTGATATTTCTCCAGGCTCACATCGAAAGCTCGCGTTGTACGGTAAGTCTTGAAGACCAGTGACCGGCTGTCGATGCCAAGAATCCGATCGCACCTTGCCAGCAGCGGCAGGGTGAGTATCGGCGTGCCCCCCCACACGGACCGAAGCTTTCCTCGACGCCGGCGATGCTGTGACAGCCAGCGCGCTAGGGGAGCGAGGAAGCGAAACACCTGCCGCCCCACGAAAACATGATCGGGGCGACCATGGGTGCGCTGCATGCCTGACTGATTGACGGGTTGGATGTTCAATTGCACCTATCTGCAGCCATCACGGCGTCTTGTTGGCCAGCCGTTGAAACCAGTAGGGGGGCGCCTTCTTCGGCAGGATCCAGTTCGTTTTGTAGGTCTCGACATCGCCGCGCAAGGCGCGCACGAACAGTTCCGTATGGTCCACCGTTCTGACGATGTCCTTGAAACCGCGCTCGGCTAGAAAATCCAGCACATAGTCGAACTCGAGCCGGCGATTGATCAGCGGCGCGTAGAGATCATGCTTGGAGTGCTGCCAGGTGCGGTCGCCCTTCGTTTTCTCGTCCAGGAACGCATCGCGCTCTTCCTGGGTATGCCGCGTATTGTAGTAGACCCGGTCCTTGAACATCTCGATGTCGCCCGCATAGGCGATCGACTCCCTACCGTAGAGATAGAGAAAGAGCATGCCGTCGGGCCCGACAAAGCGTGTGACGGCATCGAAGGCCTTGTTGAAATGCCTGACGTGGTGAGCGCTGCGGCGAGCGAGCCGGCATCCTCGAGGTCATGCATGCGATCGTAGGCGATCCGGTATAGGGCGTCGATCTCACGCTGCTGCTGGCGCTGCACCTCTCCTAACGACTTTAAGGCATCAGCCAAAAGCGATGCCAGCGGCCTCCTGAGAATGCGGCGGAGAACGGGATCCACAATCCCGCGCGCCCAAGATTTGATCACGCCTTCACCTTCCGCGTTGGATTTGGATTTTGGTGTTGAATGTCGTTACTTTGTTACTGAAAACGAATAGAAATAATCCGTCGCGCTTTCAGGTGATATGTCGATGATCCGAAAACCTTGCGAGAAAGCCGATTCGAAAGTCGGTCTATCCAGATGAAAAAGGTGGTACTCGTCCGCGGGCGATTGGTTCGCTGCGTGAGGATCATAGGGCGTGCCCTTAGCCAATAGCCCAGCCCACACCAGCACCCGGCCACGGTCCTTGGTAACGCGCCTGATCTCGGAAATAGCCTTCCCAAGATCGATGACATGATCGAGGGAAGTTCCTAGAACTACGGTATCAAAAGACGAATCTGCCCAAGGTATATTCTCGGCAACCCCTGAGGCAAACCCGAAGGGGTGATCGGATGCTGCGGGCAGCGGGTCCATACCGGCAATGAGATGCAGGGGCCATCCGTCGAGGTACACGGGTATGGGTTGCGGGCCGCAGCCAATATCAAGTAATGCGCCCTTGCCAAAGGCTCTGATGTAGTGGCCAAACTTGATCGCCATTGGATGCGTTGGGAGACTTAAACCTTTTTGTTCATTGTATTCTATCACGCCGTTGTCGAAGAGATCCTTCCAGACCGGATAGGCGAGAGGATAGTCGCGCTGAAGGCGGGAAAGAACGGTCTCCCTGTCGTCTCGACGGATCGGAAGAGGGGCCGCGCCTGCAACCTCCGTTTCCTCGTCAAACCCCCTCGAGCTCAGAAGATAGGTGATGTGCGCTAGGCCGCTTCGCGCTTGATCGAGGTCCTCCAAAAGGCGGCTGGTTTTATCCTCGAGACGCTGGACCTTCCCCCTCAACTGCTCGACGCGATGGCCGAGAGCAAGGAACTTGCGCAGGTGCGCCCACGCGTTTGGAACGATTGCCGTCTTGGTCATCATGTGTCGCTCGTTGTGTGCGACCAGGTCACGTTGGGATAGAAGATGGCGCCCGACGCGAACCCAGCATCCACGATCCGTATTTCCGCAAACCTGTGCCGGTATTCATAGAACTCCTGGTTGTGAGGATGATTGGCAATCAAGCCGA
>JBFXEP010000032.1:0-14242 GCA_050179995.1 Hyphomicrobium sp. | reverse complement strand
TGGTGCAGGTGCCCTGCATCGAGCGCAACAGCATGGGGGCGATGAAGGCCATCAACGCGGCGCGGCTCGCCATGATGGACGACGGGCAGCACGTGGTCTCGCTCGACGCCGTCATCGAGACCATGCGCCAGACGGGCCACGACCTGCAGTCCAAATACAAGGAGACGTCGCTGGGCGGCCTCGCCGCCACGGTGGTCTACTGCTGAGGACAACGCGATGCGCTATCCGAACGTCTTCTCGCCGATCAAGATCAATCAGCTGACGCTGCCGAACCGCATCTACTCGACGGCGCACGCAGAGGTCTATGCGGAAGCCGGCGGCCTCCCGGGCGAGCGCTACATCGGCTACTACGAGGAGAAGGCCAAGGGCGGCCTCGGCATGGCCATCTGCGGCGGCTCGAGCCCGGTGTCGATCGACGTGCCGCAGAACTCGTGGCGCCCCGTCAACCTCACCACCGATCTCGTGATCGAGCCCTTGGGCCGGCTCGCCGCCGCCTGCCACAAGCACGGCATGAAGATCATGATCCAGGCGACGCACATGGGCCGGCGCTCGGCCTACGCGGGCGATCCCTGGCCGCATCTCGTCTCGCCCTCCGGCGTGCGCGAGCCGGTGCATCGCGGCAACTCGAAGGCGATCGAGATCGAGGACATCCGCCGCATTGTGCGCGACTTCGCGCTGGCCGCGAAGCGCGTCAAGGACGCCGGCATGGACGGGATCGAGATCTCGGCCGCGCACCAGCAGCTCATCGACCAGTTCTGGTCGCCGGAGAGCAACTTCCGCACCGACGAGTACGGCGGCTCGCTCGAGAACCGCATGCGCTTCGGAATCGAGGTGTTCGAGGCCGTGCGCGAGGCGGTGGGGCGCGACTTCTGCGTCGGCATGCGCATGTGCGCCGACGAGTTCAACGACAACGGCCTCGATCATGCCGTCGCCAAGGAGATCGCGCAGGCGATGTGCGAGACCGGCATGATCGACTTCATCAGCGTGATCGGATCGGGCGCCGACACGCACAACCGGCTCGCCAACTGCATGCCGCCGATGGCGCTGCCGCCGGAGCCGTTCGTGCAGCTCGCGGCCGGCATCAAGTCCGTATCGACGGTGCCGATCCTGCACGCGCAGGCGATCCGCGACATCACGCAGGCCGAGCGCATCCTCGCCAACGGCTGGGTCGACATGTGCGGCATGACGCGCGCGCAGATCGCCGACCCGCACATGCTCTTGAAGGTGCGCGAGGGGCGCGAGGACCAGATCCGGCAATGCGTCGGCGCCAACTACTGCATCGACCGCATGTATTCCGGGCAGGACCTGCTCTGCATCCAGAACCCGGCCACGTCGCGCGAGTCGACCCTGTCGCACGTTATCCCGGCGACCAAGGGCAAGAAGCGGCGCGTGGTGGTGGTCGGCGCGGGGCCGGCCGGGCTCGAGGCGGCGCGCGTGTCGCGCGCGCGCGGGCACGACGTGGTGCTGTTCGAGCGCAACGAGGTGGTGGGCGGACAGGTCAACCTCGCCGCCAAGCCGCCGCAGCGCGAGCAGATGGCCGGCATCATCCGCTGGCTCGACATGGAGACGAAGCGGCTCGGCGTCGACCGCCGGCTCGGCGTCGAGGCGAACGCCGACGCCATCCTGGCCGAGAAACCCGACATCGTCGTGCTGGCGACCGGCGGCAGCAGCCATATGGGGCAGGTGCCGGCGTGGGGCGTGAAGGAGGGCCTCGCGGTCAGCGCGTGGGACATCCTTTCCGAGCGCGTGGCGCCAGCGGAGACCGTGCTCGTCTATGACGCGATCAGCACGCATGCCGGGTTCGGCACCGCCGACTTCCTGGCAAGCCGGGGCAGCAAGGTCGAGATGGTGACGCCGGACGTGAAGGTGGCCGACGACGTCGGCGGCACGACGTTCCCGATCTTCTACCGCCGCCTCTACAGCCAGGGCATCATCCCCACGCCCAACTTCTGGCTGGATCGGGTCTATGCCGAGGGCAACAAGAAGGTCGCCGTGCTGCGCAACGAGTACACCGAGGAGCTCGAGGAGCGCGTCGTAGACCAGGTCGTGATCGAGAACGGGATCACGCCCAACGTGGAGATCTACTGGGACCTCAAGGACCGCTCGCTCAATCGCGGGCAGATGGACCTCGAGGCGCTGTTCGCGTCCAAGCCGCAGCCGGCGCTTTCCGAGGAGACCGGCGACGGGCGGTTCCTGATGTTCCGCGTCGGCGACTGCGTGTCGATGCACAACATCCACGCGGCAATCTACGACTCGATCCGGCTCTGCAAGGACTTCTGACGATGAGCGTCGCGCACGCGATAACGGCGCTGTTCTGGCTAACGATGGCCGTGCTCACGGCGGGCCTCGTGCGGCGCGCGGCGCTGTGGCGCGTGGGCCAGGCGGCGGCTGTGGACTGGAGCGGGCTGCTCGCCGTGCCGAAGCGCTACTTCGTCGACCTGCACCACGTCGTGGCGCGCGACCCTTACATCGCGCACACGCATGTGGCCACCGCGGGCGGCGTGGTGGCGGCGCTCGGGCTTGTCGCGCTCAACTACGGGCTCGCACTCTATTCTCCGGCGCTCGATTGGGCGATCCTGGCGGCGACTGCGGTGATGCTCGTGGGCACGTTCTTCGTGTGGCTCAGGCGCAGAAGCCCGCCGGCGCGGCTCTCGCGCGGGGCGTGGGACCGCCTCCCCTACACGCTCGCGGCGTTTGCGGTCGGGCTTGGCCTGCTGGTCGCCGTGCCGCCGGCCGTGCTGTCGGCGGGACTCGCGCTCGTGGCGCTGCTGCTTCTGCTCGCGGGCTCGTCCGAGCTGGCGTTCGGCATCGGCCTCGGCACGCCGATGAAGCATGCCGTCGCCGGGCTCCTGCATCTCGCCTTCCATCCGCGCCCCGAGCGCTTCGCCAACGTGCGCTCGACGGCGCTGAAGCCTTTGGCACTGGAACAAGGTGATTTCGGCGTCGCCAGACCTGCCGATTTCCGCTGGAACCAACTCCTCTCGTTCGATGCCTGCGTGCAGTGCGGGAAGTGCGAGGCGGCCTGCCCAGCCTTCGCCGCGCGCCAGCCGCTCAATCCGAAGAAGGTGATCCAGGACCTCGTGGCCGGGCTCGCCGGGACGAGCGATGCCGCGTATGCGGGAAGCGCCTATCCGGGTCTGCCCGTCGGCGCGCACCACGGCGCGCCACACGCAGCCATCGTGCCGGAGCTGATCGAGCCCGAGACGCTGTGGTCGTGCACGACGTGCCGGGCCTGCGTCGAGGAGTGCCCGATGCTGATCGAGCACGTCGACGCCATCGTCGGGATGCGCCGCAACCTCAACCTCGCGCACGGCGACGCGCCGGGCAAGGCCGCCGAGACGCTGGCCAACCTGCGCGAGACGGAGACACAGGGCGGGTTTGCCCGCGCCGCGCGTTACAATTGGGCGATCGACCTCGAGGTGGCGACGGCCGCGCCCGGCGCGCCAGTCGATGTGCTGATCGTCGCCGGTGAAGGCGCCTTCGACATGCGCTACCAGCGCACGCTGCGGGCGCTGATCAAGGTCCTGAAGAGCGCCAACGTGGATTTCGCGCTCTTCGGCGAAGCGGAGCGCGACACGGGCGACATCGCGCGCCGGCTCGGCGACGAGGCCACGTTCCAGGAGCTTGCACGGCGCAACATCGCGACGCTCGAAGCCCTCACCTTCACGCGCATCGTGACACCCGATCCGCATGTGTTGCACAGCCTCAGGAACGAATACCCGCCCTTCGGCGGCAGCTACGAGGTGCTGCATCACACGACGTTCCTCGCCGGGCTCGTGAGCAATGGCAAGCTCAGGCTTGCGCCGTCCGCCGAGGCGCGTCCCATCACCTACCACGACCCCTGCTACCTCGGGCGCTACAACGGCGAGTTCGAGGCGCCGCGCGCGCCTCTGCGCTCACTCGGTTTCGACGTGCGGGAGATGCAGCGCTCCGGTGCGAGAAGCCGCTGCTGCGGCGGCGGCGGCGGCGCGCCGCTGACCGACATCCCCGGCAAGCAGCGCATCCCCGACATGCGCATGGCGGACGCGCGCGAGACGGGTGCGCCGATCGTCGCTGTCGGGTGCCCGCAGTGCACGGCCATGCTCGAGGGCGTGGTCGGCGACCGGCCCGAGGTGCTCGACGTGGTCGAGCTGGTGGCCGAATGCGTGGAGAGGCGCGCATGAGCACGATCAAGCGCGTCGATCCGCGCCGGCCTTTCACCATCACGCCCGCCGGCCTGAAGCGCATCGTGCTCGGCGAGACGGCGCAGAACGGTGCGTTCTCCGAGAGTGCGGGCGTGGCCGCGCACAAGCCGGCCGGCAAGCCGGTGCGGCTCAGACAAGCTCCCCAACGCTGGCTGATGGCCGTCGCGCATGCCGATCGCGGCCGCATCGGCGAGGCGCAGCGCCAGGCGATCGCGGCTGCAGCCCTTCTCGCGTCGCCTGATACGGGAGTCGTCGCCGTCGTTCTCGGCGCGATCGAGGAGGATCTGGCGCCGTTCGGGGCCGACCGCATTGTCGTTCTGCCTCAGCTCGACGCGGCGACGTTCCAGCCCGAGCGCGAGGTGGCGGTGGTCAGCGCCGAGATCGCCGCATTCAATCCGGCGCACGTCTTCGTGGCCGACACGGCGGACGCGGACGGCGACCTGGGCCGCCGGCTCGCCGTCGCGCACAACGCCGCCGCCTCGGCGCACGTGGTCGAGATCGACCGCGCGCACGTGGGCGTGCGCTGGCCGGGCGGAGGGCTGGCGCGGGCCGAGCCGCCGCGCTTCGTGCTGCTCGAAGCGGGCGCCGTCGACACGGCGCTGCCGTTCGTCGGCATGGGCGAGCGCGTCGAGCCGAGCCAACAAACCGCCGCCGCGCCGGTCACGGCCTGCCGCGACCTCGGCATCACGGAAGCGGATGCGACCACGGTCGCGCTCGAGGAAGCGGATTTCATCGTCTCGGCGGGCAACGGCGTGCACAACGTCGCCACCCTCGAAGCGCTGGCGGGCGCGCTCGGCGCGGCCATCGGCGCCAGCCGCGTCGCGGTCGACGACGGCAAGTTCCCGCGCGACAAGCAGATCGGCGCCACGGGCAAGACGGTGAGCGCGAGCGCCTACGTGGCGGTCGGCATCTCGGGCGCCGTGCAGCACCTGCAGGGCATCAAGGACTGCCGCTACGTGATCGCCATCAACAAGGATGCGGGGGCGCCGATCGTGAAGCGGGCGGACCTGACGCTGGTCGGCGATGCCGAGGAGCTGATGCAGGCGGTGCTGACGCGCCTCTCGCAGGCGCGCGCCCAGCGCGAAGTTCCAGAGGCCCAGCCATGAGCCGCGCCCCCATTTCCGCCGCCGTGCTCGTTTCAGCAGGCCGCCACCCGGTGAGCGGCATGGCGCGCGCCTGCCGCGGGGATGCGGTGGCGATGGGCATGGGCCGGCGCCTCGCCGGCGATCGCCTGCGGGTGATCTACGCGGGCGACGTGTCCGAGCCCGCGCTCAAGGACTACCTCGCACTCGGAGCGGGGCGGGTGGAGGTGGTCCGCGCGCGGGCGGGCGGCGACGTGCTCGCTCCGCTCGCGCGTGTCCTCCATAACGTGGACATCGTGCTGACGGGCGCTCGGGCCGAGGACGGCGCGGGCAGCGGCCTTCTCCCGTATGCGCTCGGTCAAAGCCTCGGCCGCCCGGTTGTGGGCAATGTGCTGGAAGCGCATATCGAGGCGAACGAAATCATACTTCGCCAGTTCCTTCCCAAGGGGCGCCGGCGCGGGATCGCCGCGCCTCTGCCGGCGGTGCTCGCCGTGCATCCCCTGGCGCCGGTCGAGCTTCGCTATGCCTATGCGCGCCTCAGCACGGGAAAAATCGAGGAAAGACCGGCCGATGGCGATATGGCAGCGACACCCGCGCATGTCTCCTGGTGCGTCGAGACGGCGCGCCGCCAGCCCGTGCGCCTCAAGGCCGAGGACAAGACGAAAAGCGCGCATGCCCGCCTGCTGTCGGCTATCGCCACGGAGGCAAGGGCGGGTGTCGTCGCAATTGAGGGAACTTGTGTCGACAAAGCACAAGTCATGCTCTCGTTTTTGCGGGAACATCGGCTCGTCGACTTCTAGGAAGGCCAGAGCCGGACCTCGGCGTGCCCGGAGCGTCATGCCTAGGTTCAACTCGGAAGCCATTATCGCCCGTAACTGCAACGTGCGCTGAGAGAGGATAACATGCAGATATCCAATGAAATGCGCGCAATGATCCTGCGCCGCCGCCCGGGCTACAGCCTGGAAGCGCCCTTCTATCAAAGCAAAGAGGTGTTCGACCTCGACATGAAGGCCATCTTCGGCCGCCATTGGATCTACGTCGGCGTCGAGCCCGACATCCCGGAGCCCGGTGACTATTTCACCGTGCCGATGGCGCGGGCCTCGGTGGTCGTGGTGCGCGACGACGACATGTCGATCCGCGCCTTCCAGAACGTTTGCCGGCATCGCGGCGCGCGCCTCTGCGACGGCCACAAGGGCAGCGTCGGCAACATCGTCTGCCCGTACCACCAGTGGACCTACGACCTCACCGGCAACCTGATCCACACCGAGCACATGGGCGAAAGCTTCGACCGCAGCCAATTCCGCCTGAACATGGTGCATGTGGGCGTCGTCGGAGGCCTCATCTTCATCTGCCTCGCGGACGAGCCGCCGACGGACTTCGAGGACCTGCGCCGCGAGATGGAGCCCTACATCGCGCCGCACTGCGTCGCCGACTGCAAGGTCGCTTTCGAGGAGGACCTGATCGAGAACGGCAACTGGAAGCTGACGATGGAGAACAACCGGGAGTGCTACCACTGCAAGCACAACCACCCAGAGCTCACCATCTCGCTGTACGAGTTCGGCTTCGGCTATCAGCCCTCGCCCGAGAACGCATCCGAGGTGCAGGCCTTCAAGGACCTGACCGCTCAGGAGCACTCCCGCTGGGAGTCGTGCGGGCTGCCGTCGGTCGAGCGCGAGTACCTCGATACGCGCATCACGGCCTACCGCACCGAGCGCCTGCCGCTCGACAAGGCCGGCGAGTCGCAGACCATGAGCAGCAAGGTGGCCTGCCAGAGGCTGCTCGGCGATCTCACGCAGCGCAATCTCGGCGGGCTCTCGTTCTGGACGCAGCCCAACTCGTGGCACCACTTCATGAGCGACCACATCGTCACCTTCAGCGTGCTCCCGATCGACCCCGAGCACACGCTGCTGCGCACCAAGTGGCTCGTGCACAAAGATGCCGTCGAGGGCCGCGACTACGACCCCAAGGAGCTCAGCGCCGTCTGGCACGCGACCAACAAGCAGGACGGCGGGCTCGTAGAGCGCACCCACCTCGGCGCGCAGTGCCCCGGCTACAAGCCCGGCCCCTACTCGCCCTTCACGGAGGAACTCGTGGAGAAGTTCATGTCGTGGTACTTCCAGCGCCTGCGGGCTGAGACGGGGCTCTCATCGGCGACCGTCACGTCGCTGGCGAGCGGCTGAGGCGGCATGACCACACGCGACGTTGAAGCCGGGCTCGGGCCCCACCTCTGGGGCGAGCCGCCGGCCAAATGGGATGCGGACGCGGACGACACGCTCGTTTGCGTCCACACGCGCGACGAGACGCACGACGTCAGGACGTTCCTGTTCCGGACCCGCAATCCGAGCCTGTTCCGCTACCGGCCCGGGCAGTTCGCCACGTTCGAGCTCGTCATCGACGGCGAGACGATCAACCGCTGCTACACCCTCTCCTCGCCGCCGACGCGGCCCGACACGGTCTCCATCACCGTCAAGCGCAAGGTCGGCGGCAAGGTGTCGAACTGGCTGCATGACAACATGCGGCCCGGCGCCGAGATCAAGGCGGTCGGCATCGCCGGCGACTTCACCTGCACGCTCAATCCGGCGGAGAAGTACCTGTTTTTGTCGGGCGGCTCGGGCGTGACGCCGCTCATGAGCATGCTGCGCACGCACGTCGACCTCGGCGAGGAGCGTGACATCGTATTCGTGCACAGCGCGCGCACGCCGCGCGACATCATCTTTCGCCACGAGCTCGCCGGCATGGTGGCCGGCACGCAGCGTCTCAAGACGGCGTTCGTGTGCGAGAGCGCGGGCGAGGATGCGGGCTGGTCGGAGCCGACCGGGTTTCTCGATCTCGCGCTGCTCGCGACCATCGCACCCGACTTCAAGGGCCGCGAGATCTTCTGCTGCGGGCCCGAGCCCTACATGCGCGCCGTGCGCACCATGCTGCGCGGGGCGGGCTTCGACATGGCTCACTATCATGAGGAGAGCTTCACGTTCGGGCAGCAGGCCGAGCCCGAGGCGGCGCAGGCCGCGGCGTCCGCTCAGGCGCCTGCTGCGCAATCCGCCCCCGCGGCCGCGAGCGAGGGCGGCTTCAAGATCGCCTTCACCAAGCTCGGGCAGACGATCACCTGCGCGCCGGACCAGTTCATCCTCGATGCGGCCAAGGCGGCCGGCATGCGCCTCCCCTTCTCCTGCGCCAAGGGGCTTTGCGGCACCTGCAAGACCAAGAAGCTCTCGGGCGAGGTCGAGATGAACCACGGCGGCGGCATCAGGAAGCGCGAGATCGACCAGGGCATGATCCTGATCTGCTGCAGCAAGCCGCTCAGCGACATCACGCTGGAGAAGTAGCTCCAGCATCGCACACGCCAGCCGGCGGCACGCCGAATGCATGCCGCAAGAGAGCGGCCGCAATCCTCACCTCAGGAGGCACTATTGATGGCTTGGCTTTGGTTGTTCGTGGCGATCCTGCTCGAGGTTGTGGCAACCACCGCGCTCAAGGCATCCAAGTCGTTCACGCAGCTCGCCCCATCCGTCGTCGTTGTGGTCGGATATGCGGCCGCGTTTTACTGCATGTCGATCCCGCTCATGAAACTGCCGATGGGCATCGTATATGCGGTATGGTCCGGGCTCGGCATTGTCGTGATCGCGCTCGTCGGCCTGGTGCGCTACCGCGAGGTGCTCGACTTGCCCGCACTGATCGGCATGGGGCTGATCCTGGCCGGCGTGTTCGTCATCACCCTTTTGTCGACGAGTGTCGCACAGCATTGAGGCGAAGCGGGCTTCACCCGCAAGCCATACGTCCATGCGAAGCACGGCTTCGCCATGACGATGTCTTCCGCATTAGCGGCGCAGGATGGCTTGCAGGACGTCGCGGACGCCGATGGCGCCGACGAAGCGGTCGGTATCGTCGAACAGCGCGACCGGCGCCGTATTGGAGTTGTGCATGGCCAGGATGACGGTCTTGAGATTGGTGCCGGGGCGCGCCCAGTAGACGGGACGGGTGTTGTCCGGCATGTCCTTTTCGCACTCGCCGCATGACACCCAGGCGGCGGGGTGGCCGTCGCGCTCCGCGGCCTCGACCAGGCCGGAGGCCCCCAACTTGAAGCGCGTGGTCTTGCGCGGGTCGAGCCAGATCCACCCCTCCTCCGTCCGCTCGAGATCGCGGGCGTCGCGCATGACGTTCCAGGCAGTGAGCACGGAGAGCGGGTTCACGTTGGCGATGAAGTCGCGCACATAGTCGTCGGCGGGCTTCAGGACGATGTCCTCGGGCGCGCCCGACTGCACGATGCGGCCGCCCTCCATGATGGTGATGCGGCTGCCGATCTTGAGCGCCTCCTCGAGATCGTGGCTGACGAAGACGATGGTCTTCTTGATCGACTTCTGGAGCTGCAAAAGCTCGTCCTGCAGCTTGGTGCGGATCAGGGGGTCGAGCGCGGAGAACGGCTCGTCCATCAGGAGGATGGGCGCGTCGGTGGCGAAGGCGCGGGCGAGGCCGACGCGCTGCTGCATGCCGCCCGAGAGCTCGTGCACGTACTTGTTGGCCCAGGGGTCGAGGCCGACGAGCTTCAGCTGGCGATCCACGCGCTCGGTCAGCTCAGCCTCCGGGACGCCGGCGAGCTCGAGACCGAAGCCGGCGTTCTCGCGCACGGTGCGCCAGGGGAGCAGGGCGAACTGCTGGAACACCATCGCCACCTGGTTCTGGCGAATGTGGCGCAGGGTCTCCGGATCGCAGGAGGCGACGTCGACCATGCGGTCGCCATCCTTCACCAGCACCTGTCCGCGGACCACCTTGTTCAGGCCGTTGACGGCGCGCAGAAGCGTCGACTTACCCGAGCCCGAGAGCCCCATGAGCACGGAGATCTCGCCTTCCTGCACGGTGAGGTTGGCGCCGGCCGCGCCGAGCACGGAGCCGGTCTTGGACAGGATGTCGCCGCGCGTGGCGCCGGCGTCGACCATGGCGAGGGCTTCGGGGATGTTCTTGCCGAAGATGATGTCGACGTCCTTGAAGTCTACAGCGACGCTCATTTCTTCACTCCCGATTTCACGGCCAGGGCGCGGTCGAGGATGATGGCCAGGATGACGATGGCCAGGCCGGCCTCGATGCCAAGCGGAATGTTGCGGTTAGCCAGGGCCTTGTTGACCGGGTTGCCAAGGCTCGGCGCGCCGATCAGGGTGGCGAACACGACCATCGACAGCGACAGCATGATGCATTGCGTGAGGCCGGCCATGATCGAGGGCAGCGCGGCCGGCAGCTCCACCTTCCACAATTGCTGTCGCTTGGTGGCGCCGAAGCTCTCGCCGGCTTCCAGCATCGGCTTCGGGATGGAGGTGATGCCGAGGTAGGTCATGCGCACGGGCGCCGGCATGGCGAAGATGATGGTGACGATCAGGGCAGGCGCCGCGCCGAGGCCGAACAGGATCAGGATCGGGATCAGGTAGACGAAGGTCGGCATGGTCTGCATCAGGTCGAGGACCGGCTGCAGGATGCGCCAGACGCGCGGATTGTGCGCTGCCCAGATGCCCAGCGGGACGCCGATGGCCATGGAGAGGGCGGTTGCCGAGCACACGAGGACCAGGGTCTGGACCGTTTCCTTCCAGAGGCCCTGATTGATGATGAAGAGGAGCCCCAAGAGCACGCCCACAAATATCACCCTCGAGCGCTGCAGCCAGTAGGCGAAGGCCGCGAGCGCGAGAGCCAGAATGAGCGGCGGGATCTGAAGCAGCAAATACGACGTGCCATCCACGAACCAGCCGAGAGAGGCGGAGATGGCATCGAAGAGCCACTGAAAATACTCAACGATGAAATCGAAGAAGGCCTTGCCCCATTTGCCGACCGGGATCTTCCATTCGGTGAGCAGCTTCGAAAAGGGGTCCATCGATCACATTCCTCCTCAAGGACGGCGGGGCGCCGTCCGGTGGGGCGACCGCCGTCAGCGGTCGCCCCGTCCGTCAGATTTTGAATTGCAAGGACGATGCCGGCTAGAGCGCGATTGCATTTTTGTTGAATTATGATCGCGCTCTAGGTCTTTGACGAGACCGATGATTCACGCTTCGGACTTTCCTCATCTGCCGGTTGACGTCGCGCCCGACAGGCGGCGCGACGATCGGAGCGGCGTAGGGTTCGAAGCGATCATGGTCTAGTTGGCGAGCGCCGCCTTCACCGCCGCAGCGCCATCCTTGCCGTCGAACGTGGTGACGCCCGCGAGCCAGGGCGTGACCGCATCCGGATTGGCCTTGAGCCACGCCGTGGCGGTGGCCTTGGGGTCGGCGCCGTCCTTCAGCACCGGAGCCATCATGGCGCCTTCCATGGCGAGGTTGAACTTGAGGTTGGTCAGCAGCTTGCCGACGTTCGGGCACTCGGCGAGGTAGCCCGCGCGGACGTTGGTGTGGACGGTGGCGGCGCCGAAGCCGGAATCACCCATGCCGTCGAGGTAGTGGATCTTCATCTCGCCCATGATCGGATGCGGGGTCCAGCCGAGGAAGACGATCCATTCGCCCTTCTTCATGGCCTTCTCGGCCTGGGTCAGCATGCCCGCTTCCGAGCTTTCGACCAGCTCGAAGCCCTCGAGCTTGTTCTCGGGCTTGGCGATCATCTCGCTGATGATGCGGTTGCCGTCGTTGCCAGCCTCGATGCCGTAGATCTTGCCGGCGAACTTGTCCTTGTGGGCGCCGAGATCGGTCAGGCTCTTGACGCCGGCTTCGGCCACGTACGTCGGGACGACGAGGCCGTAGCCCGCATCCGCGAGGTTGGTGCCGATGGTCTCGACCGACTTGTCCTCGGTGTAGGCCTTGATGTCGGCGGTCATGCTCGGCATCCAGTTGCCGAGGAAGACGTCGATGTCCTTGTTCTTGAGCGAAGCGTACGTCACCGGCACGGCGAGGGTCTTGACCTCGGGCTCGTAGCCGAGCGCCTCCAGGATGACCTGGGTCGTGCCTGTCGTTACCTGAATATCGGTCCAGCCGACGTCGGCGAAGCGGACCTTCTTACAACTGGCTTCCTCGGCTTGGGCCGCAGTCGCTGCGAGTCCCAAGGCGAGGGCAGCGATAATCACCACGCGTTTCATGACAACTCCTTCCGTTGGACAAGCGTTCGTGTCCCTGTTGGCTGCGTCCGGAAGGCGCCCCCCCGATCAGCCATTGTTGGGATATCAACCGCAGCGCCGGACCGATTGACTAATTACGACATGGTCGAGCCCCCACGCGTCCGGATTCGCAAGGGGTCGTGCTCTCGCGGCGCCTCCTCCCGTCAGCCGACCGGCTCTGCGACGAACGCGCCCCGCTGGCGCTCGCTGCGCGGCGTGCGTCCGTAGAGGGCGCGGTAGGATTTGGAGAAATGGCAGGTCGACTGGAACCCGCAGGAGACCGCAATCTGCGTGATGGACATCTGGGACTGGAGCAGGAGCTCGCGCGCGCGGCGCAGGCGGAGGCCGAGGTAGTACTTGCTCGGGGTGGTATCGAGCGACTCCTGGAACATGCGCTGCACCTGGCGCAGGGAGAGGCCGGCGAGCTTGGCGAGCTCGACGGCGGACAGCGGCTCCTCGAAATTGGCCTCCATGAGGGCCGCGATCTCGACCAGGGCGCGGTGGTTATGGCCAAGGCGGGCGGCGAGCGGGATGTGCTGGCGGTCGGAGCTGTCGCGCACGCGGTCGAGAATGAACTGGTCGGAGATCTCGGCGACGAGCGCCCTGCCGAATCGCTTGCGGACGAGCGCCAGCATCATGTCGATGGGGGCGATGCCGCCGGTGCAGGTGATGCGGTCGCGGTCGATGACGAACAGCTCGTCGAGGAACTCGACGCGCTGATGCATCTCGCGCAGGCTGGCCATGTTTTCCCAATGAATCGTGCAGCGGTAGCCGTCCAGGAGGCCGGATTTGACCAGCGCATAGGTGCCTGTGCACAGCCCGCCGAGCGTGACGCCGTCGCGCGCCATGCGCCTCAGGAGGGCGATTACCTTGTCATCGACGTACTTTATGACGTCCGTGCCGCCGCAGACGAACACCATGTCGAAGCGGGGGCTCTCGGCGTAGGTCGTGGTCTGCAGCGGCGCAAAGCCGTTGCTGGACGGCACGGGCTGGCCGTCGATGGTCAGCACCGACCAGGAATAACACGGCTTCCCAATAAGATAGTTGGCCATCCTGAGCACTTCCACGGCGCTCGAGAAGGCGATCATCGTGAAATCTTTGAGGGTCAGAAAGCCAACGTGGCAGCGTGTCTCCGCTGTCGTATTTAGTTTGGGAAAGTGCGGGACCACTGGCGTCTGACCCTGCAACCGATTCACACCATTTCCGAAAGGAAACACCTAAATTTATGTGCCCTTGAGGCGGGTTCCAATCGAAATCTGCTGCCAACCCCTTGCCGCGCTGCAGCAAATTTGAGCGCAATGTGCCTAAGCAACTGGCAAAACCGCCCCGCCAACCGTCATAGTATGGCAGAAATGCAACGACGTGGAATTTACATCGCATATGTCGCGTTCGTAAGGTAGCCCTGTCGCATCCGTTCTTATTATGATGGCAACAGCGGCCTAAGAGTCGTGAAGACTACGACTGACGGCCGAGCACGAAACGCACGATCCAACGGGGAATGACACAGCCAGGCGTACTTGCCTGTTGATGGAGCCAAATTTCAGGTGTCGCCTGGAACGCGGACAGGGAATTCTACCGCTCGAGTCGGAGGAGCGGATCAGGACTAGAGGGGGCGCTTCGCTCCCTTGCAGATTGGGGGATTAAATTCCAATGGTAAGCTCTAGCAAACTGCTTGGTGCCGTGGCTGCTGCCGGCTTGGCTCTGGGGGCCGTCTCTGGTTCGGCCGCCGCAGACGACAAGTTCGGATACTCGTGGACCATCACCGGTGCCAGCGACTACCTCTTCCGCGGCATCTCCTACACACAAACCGATCCGACGGTGAACTCCTACCTCGAGTTCACGTATGACACGAGCAGCGCCTTCGGCACTGCCTACGTCGCGTTCTGGACCTCGAACATCGATATCCCGGACTATGC
>JBFXEP010000031.1:0-14313 GCA_050179995.1 Hyphomicrobium sp. | reverse complement strand
GCAGAGACGGGGTGTTTTTCCCCTGAGGCCCGCGCTTGCCCGCCCGGCTATCCATAACCGGGTCGCAGCCGTGCGGCGCGCTATCGGGTTCGCTTGACCCTAAGTCCACAACGACTAGCCGCCAAGCACGCCGAGCTTAGCACGCATCAGATCGATCTCTTCCTGCTGACTCGCGATAATCCCCTTACAAAGCTTCCCAAGGTCCGGGTCTTGCAGCGAAGTCCTTTCGCACATGAGAATCGCTCCCGCGTGGTGTGGAATCATCGAGCGCAGAAACTGGGTGTCCGAGACCGCCGTCTGCGCGCGAATTAACGCAAAGAACACGATGAGCGCTACAATGCTCCCCGCAAGAATCGCGATGTTTGCGCGCTTATTCTGATACATCTCTCCCATAATGAGAAGCTCGATCGCGACCATTGGGGCCGTCATGAGGCCGGCCATGTAGATCTGGTTTATATTGGAATAGACGTTCGTGATTTTGTCGACCATCGAATACATGAGCACGTACATCGCCCCAAAGGAGAGCACGGCCATCACGGCGAGCGACCGGTAGTGCTTGCCCTGTATAGACTTCTTTCCATTCTGCGGTTTCATAGCCGTTCCTCCTGCGTGAAATTTAAGCGATCGCCGGAGCAGAACCGATGCTCTTTTTTCGAGTCCATCTTGGCGAGCACAGACTGTGGGCCCGCTTATGCTGCACGCACTCCGCTGTAAAGCGACAATGTGCCGAAGATCGTCATCCCGCGGTAGCCTTCCTCCACCCCCTTGAATCCCGCGTTCTCGATCAGCGTCGGCATTTCTCCATCGAGATTCGCGCGCGTGGTCTCAGCCCCATCAAGAAGCCGGATGCCTAGGGAGGCGACAGTCATGAGCGCATTGTGCGGACGTCCCCAGTCAGCGATGTGGAGTTCCCCGCCTACGCGAAGCACGCGGAACACTTCCTCAAGCGAGCGCAATTTGTCGGCGGTCGTCAGATGGTGAAACATCAGGCTCGACAGCACCCGATCGAATGAGCTGTCCGGAAAGGGCAGCTGATAGGCGAGTCCTTCGCGAAATTGAACGTCTACGCCCTCGGCCCCGACCTTCTTCCGTGCGATGGCGAGAACCCCTGGATCGCCGTCGAGCCCGGTTACGACGGCGTGGAGCTCAGCACACTTCAGCATGAGCGCAAGCGTTCCTGTCCCGCACCCGACGTCGAGCACTGAATGCCCGGCTTGGATTCGAGCAGCAGCGATGAGTCGACGCTTAAATTGCTCTTCTCGAAGTGTGAGGCGGAGAAGCGGATCGTAAAGCCGTGTCAGCGCACGGACACCAAGTGCCGGCACGTACGGCCCGTGCTTGTGCGAACCTGAGCTTTGATTCCCCGTCTTCATGCTCGTTCCTCCGAAAGAAACCGCTCGAGACACGCTCGCGAACAAAACCAATACTCCCGCCCTTCGAGCTCAAGGTGTGCGCTCGCATCGCTACGGACCACCCCATGCGGCACACAGGGTCGATCGCGTCCGGTCTCTCCCCGCGAAGACCGATGTCGAACTGAACCGCCTCGGGTTTCCCGGAGCCTCCATAAGTTGGGAAGGATGGAGCCATGGGGAGACCAAGCAAGTATTCGGGGGAGCTGCGAGAGCGAGCGCTGCGACTCGTGCTGGAACAGGCCGGTGCCCATGAGTCGCAGTGGGCGGCGATCTGCTCGGTGGCGACGAAGATCGGATGTGGGCCGGAGACGCTGCGTAAGTGGGGTGCGGCAGGCGGAGCGCGATCTCGGCCGACGGGCGGGACTGACCGGCAGCGAGCGTGAGCGGCTGAAAGAGTTGGAGGGCGAGAATCGGGAGCTGAAGCGCGCCAATGAGATTTTGCGGAAGGCGTCAGCGTTTTTCGCCCAGGCGGAGCTCGAGCGCCGACCGAAATGATGGTGGCGTTCATCGACGATCACCGGGGCGATTATGCGGTCGAGCCGATCTGCGCGGCGCTGCCGATCGCCCGGTCGACGTACTATGGCGCACTGTGCCTGACGCATGGATCCCCAGCGACGCTCCGCGCGGACTAGGCGGGACGAGAGGCTACAGGACGAGATTGACGGATCTGGAAAGCCCACTTCCGCATCTATGGGGCCGAGAAGGTCTGGCGGCAACTGCGGCGCGAACGGATCGCCGCAGCGCGCTGCACCGTGGAGCGCCTGATGCGCACGATTGGCTTGCGCGGTACAGCGCCCTACTCGTTGTGCTGGTGACCTTGCTCCCCGCCGTGCACGTCACCGCCGGCGTGGCCGCTCTCTGCCGGCGCGACCCGGATCTCCGTCGCGGTGAGACTCTCCGACTTGCCCGTGACGTCGACAACTACTCGGGTGCCGACCTTGAGCGCACTCGCTGCGGCCGGGGCGCCGCCTTGGTCGTACTTCGTGTCCTTCGTGAGTGAGATCACTACCGTCTGTCCTTCCCGGTCATTCACAACCACCCGCTGCGTATCGACAGCGCTCACCGTGCCCATCACATGGGTCCTCCCCTCATGAGCGAGCGCAACGCTCGCGCAAGACACCGAGAGGAGAAATGAAATCGCAACCCGTACCTTCATGATTGTTCTCCTTTCGTTCGTTCCTTAGCTAGTGTTGGTGCGATGGTGCGGACTTCCCCTCACCGCGCAAAAACTCATCGATTTCCTCTTCCTCTTCGAGCTCGTGCGGGCCCTTGGGATTGAGCCTCTTCATCGCTACGAGATCGTCCGCTGTGAGTTGGGGTAGGTGGCGGATGAAATGGGCAAGCTTCCAACTGTCCTCATCCGCGTCGGGGTCTGCGCCGCCCCACGCCGGCATGCCCGTCAGCCGAATGCCGTTGTGGATGATGTAGAAGAGCTCACCGTCAGACAGGGACTGCGTCTCTGCCTTCCGCATATCGGGTGCCTTCGGGTAGAGGTTGCGCCAGCCGCCTCGGGTGAAGCAGGCGTCGCCGCTGTAGCCGCCTGGATTGACGAAACGGATCCATTCATCCACGGCGGCTCTGACCTGCGTGACGTCAGCCCGCTGTCGGGTGATCAGGAACTTCGCCAATCCCCAGGTGCTGGTGGCGAGGTTGCACCGGCAGCAGCAGGTCGCCATCGAGTACTGTTTGCAGCACGGCGCCGGGAGCGCTGCGAGCCCGCCCACATCAGCTGCTGCTCTTCCTGGTCAGCTCGATCGACTGCTCGTAAGCGATGAGCTCCGCCGCGCGCCGGCGCGATCGGGCCGGCGGCCTTGCGAGACCGCCGCCGGCTCACTGGGGTCCGCTGCCGGCGGTCGCGCAAGCGCGTGGTACGGGCGGACACGATCGCCAGCAGCAACATGATGGCGGCGATCACGATCCCGATCAGCCACGACGATCTCGAGCCCTCCCACCTCGTGCGATGCGATGGGGGTTCATCCGCCTGTCGTAGCAACGCTCCTTGAGCCCACCCGCAGGCCGTGCCCGCGCCAGATGACGTAGAGTGCCGGGATGACGGCGAGGGTGAGCAGGGTGAGAGACAACAGGCCGCCCCACAGCGGTGCGGCGATCCGCTTCGCCACGTCCGAGCCGATGCCGCTATCGAGCATGACCGGAAGCAGACCGAGCACGTTCATTGCCACCGTCATCAGCAGCGGCCGGACGCGCAACGTCGCGGATTCCATGGTCATATCGATGAGGTCGGCGAGATTGTGGAGGCGGCCCTCGCCGCGCCAGCGGGCGTAGCCCTCGTCGAGGTAGATCACCATGATCGAGGCGGTCTCGGCCGCAATGCCGAGCAGGCCGATCATGCCGACCCACGCCGCGACCGAGGTGTTGAAGCCGAGCAGGTACATGAGCCAGATCGAACCCATTGCGGCGCACGGCACCGAGAACAGTACCAGCGCGGCCTGCGTGAAGCCGCCGAAGTTCGCGTAGAGGATGGCCAGGATGATGGCCACGGTCAGCGGGATGACGACGCGCATCCGCGCCTGCATGCGCTCGAGGAACTCGTACTGCCCCGTCCACTTGAGGAAGTAGCCCGGCTCGAGGCTGAGTTCGCGGGTGACTGCGGCCTTGGCGTCGCGGACGTAGCCGCCGAGATCGCTCATCGTCGTGTCTACGTAGACCCAGCCGGTCAGCATGCCGCCCTCGTCCTTGATCATCGGCGGCCCCATCGTTGCGCTGATGCGGCCGAGCTGCCCGAGCCGTACGTGGGCGACGCGTCCCGGCCCCATGCCGTCGCCGGCGGCGGCGGGTTGCATGGCGTCGGCGTCGCCTTCGCGCTGCAGCGGGATGGCCACCAGCGTGTTGGCGAGGTCCTCGGGGCTGTCACGCAGCTCGCGTGGATACCGCAGATTGATCCGATAGCGTTCGCGGCCTTCGATCGTGGTGTCGATGTCGAGGCCGCCGATGGCGGTCTCGATGACGTCCAGAACGTCCATCAAGCGCAAACCATAGCGGGCAATCGCCTGCCGGTCGGGAACGAAATCGATGAAGAAGCCGCCCAGCTCGCGTTCCGCATACACGGAGCGGGTGCCCGGCACGCGCCGCAGGATGGTCTCGAGCTGCTCGCCGATCGCCGCGATCCTGGACAGATCGGTGCCGAAGATCTTGACACCGATCGGCGTCCGGATGCCCGTGGTCAACATGTCGACGCGCGCTTTGATCGGCATGGTCCAAGCGCTCTGCAGCCCGGGCGTCCCGACGGCTTCGTCCATCTCGCGGACCAGGCGCTCCCAGGTCATCCCGGGACGCCATTGCTCGCGCGGCGTCAACGTGATCACCGTTTCGATCATCGACAGCGGCGCCGGATCGGTCGGCGTCTCCGCCCGACCGGGCTTGGCGAAGACTCTGGCGACCTCCGGGAAGGCTTTGAGACGTCGGTCCTGTTCCTGCACCAGCCGCTTGGCCTCTTCGATCGACAGGCCCGGCACGCTGATCGGCATGAACAGCACCGACCCCTCGTATAGCGGAGGCATGAACTCCGAGCCGAGACGCAGGAACGGGATGGCGGTGAGGCCGAGCGCGGCGACCACCCCCGTGATCAGCAGCCAGCGGAACCGCAGGCAGAGGCGCAGGAGGGGGCGATAGGCGGCGATGCAGAAGCGGTTGATCGGGTTGCGCCGCTCGGGAAGGATCCGGCCGCGGACCAGCACCACCATGAGTGCCGGCACCAGGGTCACCGACAGCAGCGACGCGAACGCCATCGCCAGCGTTTTCGTGTAGGCCAGGGGCGTGAACAGGCGGCCTTCCTGCGCCTGCAGTGTGAAGACCGGGAGGAAGGCGACCGTGATGACCAGCAGCGATCCGAAGATCGGCGGCCCGAGCTCCTTCGCCGAGTCGATGACGATCTCCGTGCGGTCGGCGTCGGGCGGTGCGCGCTCGAGGCGCTTATGGGCATTCTCGACCAGCACGACCGCGGCATCGACCATGTCGCCGATCGCGATGATGATGCCAGCGAGCGACATGATATTCGTGGTCAGTCCCATGTAGCTCATCGGAATGAACGCCAGCACGACCGCGATCGGCAGCGTGATGGCGGGGACGAGCGCCGATCGGACATGGAAGAGGAACAGCACGACGGTGAGACAGACGATTGCCATCACTTGGAGCAGGTTGTCGCGCAGCGTTTGCACCGCGGCCCGGATGAGATCGGAACGGTCGTAGGTGATCACGACACGCACGCCCGGCGGCATCGCCGACTGCATCTCGGCGAGTTTCGCTTTGACGCGATCGATCACCGCCAGGGCGTTCTCACCGAAGCGCATGACGACGATGCCGCCCACTACCTCGCCCTCGCCGTCGAGCTCGGCGAGGCCACGGCGGATGGTGCCGCCGATCTGGATGCGCGCAATGTCGCCGAGCCGCACCGGGGTGCCGGCCTCGTTGGTGGCCACCACGATGCTGGCGATGTCCTCGCGCCGCGTGACATAGCCACGGCCACGCACGGCGTACTCGTGTTGCGCGAGCTCGATGACGCGGCCGCCGACGTCGGCGTTCGACATCCGCACCGCCTCGGCGATGTCTGCGATCGAGACGTTGAACGCCTGCAGGCGGACCGGGTCGAGCTCGATCTGGTACTCCTTCTGGTAGCCGCCGACGCCGGCCACCTCGGCCACGCCGGGTACCGACGCGAGCCAGTAGCGCAGATGCCAATCCTGAAATGCTCGAAGTTGCTGCAGGTCGAGGGTTCCCGAGTCGTCGACCAGCGCGTACTCGAACACCCACCCGACGCCGGTTGCATCGGGGCCGATCTGCGGCGTCACGCCGGGTGGCAGGCGACCTTGAATGTTGCTGAGGTACTCGAGCACGCGGCTGCGCGCCCAGTAGATGTCGGTGCCATCCTCGAACAGGATGTAGACGAACGACATCCCGAACATCGTGAAACCGCGCACGACCTTCACTTTCGGCGCGGCGAGGAACGACGTGACGATCGGATAGGTGATCTGGTCCTCGACCAGGTCGGGACTCCGGCCCATCCACTCGGTGAAGACGATCACCTGCGTGTCCGACAGGTCGGGCAGCGCGTCGAGCGGCGTGTTGCGCGCCGCCCATCCGCCCCAGGCGACCAGGAGGCCGACGGCAAGAAAGACGAGGCCGCGACGCCGGGCGCTGAGATCGATCAATCTGGCGAGCATGACGTCAGTGGCCTCCGTGCGCGGGCCCGCTGCTGGCGGCACGCAGGCGGCTCTCTGAATCGAGCAGGAATTGTGCACTCACGACCACGCGGTCTCCCTCACGCAGACCGCTGAGCACCTCATAGGAACCCTGCCCCTTGCGCCCCAATGACACCTCGCGCGGCTGAAAGCGGCCGTTCGTGATCTCGACGAAGACGATCCTGCGCTCGCCGGTGTCGATCACGGCGTCCTCTGGCAGGGCGAGCACGTCTCCGATCGGGCTCTCGAGCGAGACGGTCGCATACATGCCGGGCTTCAGCGCGCCGTCGGTATTGTCGACGTCAAGACGCACGCGCAGGGTGCGTGTGGCCACGTCGAGCGTCGGGTTGACGTAGCTCACCGTCGCCGATCGCGTACGACCGGGTTCGGCGGCGATCGACAGCTCGACCGGCTGCCCCAGGCGGATCAGGTCGACCTCGGGCTCGTAGAGGTCCGCCCACACCCAGACATGGCTGAGGTCGGTGACCGTGTAGAGCTCCATGTCGGGGCCGACGTACATGCCCGCGTAGACCGGCTTGAGCGTGACGTAGCCCTCGGTTGGCGAGTGAAGCGTGACAATCCGCCGCGGGCTGCCGGTCCGTTCGAGCTCGCGCAATTGCGCCTCTGTCAGGTCCCACAGCCGCAGTCGCGTCTCGGACGAATCCAGGAGGTCGCGCATCTCGCCGTCGGCCGAGCCGCTCCGGCTCGCACGCAGCGCGAGAAGATACTCGCGTTGCGCAGCGACCAGCTCCGGGCTGTAGATCGCGAGCACCGGTTCGCCTGCTCGCACGAACGCGCCGGTATAGGACACGAACAGCCGATCGACCCAGCCGGAGATCTTGAGCTGGATCTTGCGCACGCGCCGCTCGTCGGCGGCGACCAGCCCGACCGTTCGGATGCCGCGCATCAACCTGCGGCGCGCCAACGCCTCGGTACGCACGCCGATCATCTGTCGGCGCTCCGAGGGCACCGACACCTCCACCATCCCCGGAATGGGGGAGGCACCTGAAGCCGAGGGCGGCGCGGGGGCGGCCGGTCCGGTGCCATGGCTTTCGTGTTGCGCCGCCGACCGCGCGGGTGCCACGGTGAACAGCGCGGCGATCACACATGCCGCGAAGCGGGCTCGGGTCATGGCCCAACCTCCTCGGTCGCTCCGTTGGGCAGGGCACCGATCAGCGGGCCGATGGCGGCATGCGTCTGCTGGTAGCGAGCGACCTCTTCGGTTTCGCGCAGCCGGTACTCGAGCAGCGCGGTGAACGCCGAGAGGACGTCGAGAAAGTCGACCCGTCCGACGGCATAGGAGGCGCGCGCCGATTCGAGCGTGATCGACGCCTGCGGAATCAGCGTCTCGTGGTATAACGCGACGAGGCGGCGGGCGGCCTTGGCCATGCTGTGCAGCTCGGCAAGCCGCTGCACGAGGGTGAGGTGAACGTTGCGCCGGCCGTGCTCGGCGGCCGCCCGCGCGTAGCGCGCTTCGGCAAGAGCGGGACCCTGGCGGCGCCAGAAGTAGAGCGGCACGCTCATGCGCACGCCCACCTCCCATTCGGGCAGCAGGTCGTCTTTGTTTGTGTATGCCGCCATCACGGCGAAGTCCGGCAGGTAGTCGCGTCGCGCCAACTCCACCGCGTCCTCGCTGCGCACCAGCTCTTCGGTGGCCGCTCGCAGCTGTGGTGAGGCGGCGGCGAGTTGCTCCTGCAACATCGGCAGCGGTTCGAGTGCTCCGAGCTCCGGCCTCCAGACGGCGCGTCCGAGCACTTCGCCGGCCGACCGGTCGAGCAACGCATTGAGCGCCGCGCTGCCGGCGGCGCGTTGCTGGGCGAGCATCGTGAAGCGCTCGTCGAGCCCGGCCCGCTCTAGCTTTGCCCGCAAGACATCGGTTTGTGCGGCGGTGCCGACGCCGTAACTGGTCGATGCCTCCTGCACGATGACCTCGAGCGCCTGCCGGCTCTCCCTCAGAATGGCGTCTGAGCGGTCGACAGCGGCGAGCTCGGCATAGCGGGACGCCGCCTCGGCGAGCACCATGAGCACGGTCATGTCGCGCATCGCGCGCTCGCGCTCGGCGTCGCGCGTGGCCATCCGCGTGCGCAGCCTGAGCTTGCCGGGAAACGGGATCTCCTGCTCCCCTTGTAGCTCGACGAACGAGAAGTCCGACTCGCCGAAGGTGATCTGATCGAAGCTCTCGTTGTGGTACCGCACCGAGAGCGACGGATCGGGCAGCGTACCCTCCTGTACCGGCCGCTGCTGCATCGCCTGCAGGCGCGCCTCCGCCGCCTTGATGTCCGGATTTTGACGCCGCGCCTGCTGCAACACCGCCGACAGCGACAGCGGCCCAGCATCGAGCGGCCCATTCTCATCGGCGGCGACGCACCTCGATGTGGCGGCCGCCGCAACGATGAGCAGGGAGAGGGGCCAGATCACCCTTCCAGGACGGCACATCGCCATCACCGTGATCGGCGGAGAATCGCTCGCCGGGTGCCACCTCCGGCGAGTCTAACCGCGGCTACGTGTTGTTGACGTCGGACCATGAGCTCCTCCTCTTCGCGGGTGGATGGCAGGCGACGGGCGCGAGCTGTGGCTGCGGGAACACTTACCCAGAGCCGTACAGCCCTGCCGGCCGCGGAGGAGAGCTCAAATGATCAGCGTGTGGATGCGCAGAAACAGGGGTGGCGCGTGCGCGGTAGGCTCCACTGGGTCCCGCTTCCACCGCGTCGCGCGGGTGACCGGCGCATGCGCAACAGTGCTGAAGGCCAACACAACTATCATGTCCAGCGACGGCGGCGTGGGTGGACGCAGGTCGGTCTTCCCGGACCGCTCGCAACAGGTCTCGTCTCGCTCGCCACCGTGGTGATGACCTGAGGCCGGCACGGGCGCAGCTGCGTGTGCGGCGACCCCGTGCTCATGCTGGCGCTGGTGACCGTGGGTATGCGCGTGTGCCGCCGTGGCGGGCGCATGTGCCGCACCTCGATGCAGCCAGCAAGTTGTATGCGCCGTATCGACTGCCACACACCGGATGGCGAGAAAAGGCGCCAAGATTCCCAGGGCGATCAGGCTCGCAATCCGTGCGGGCCTCCGGCACCGAAAAGGAGCGGCCGACCGTCTTCCCAACGCCATACGTCCATTCGCACCAAGATGCATGCCAGGGGTGTAAGCCCGAGCTTCCTCTATCGCCCTGGAGTGCTTTCGCACAAGCCGGAGCATGTAGGCAACCCTAAGTTCCGAATTCGCACTGGCGAGAATTGTGCTTGCCTGGGGCCGCAGTCTGGATAACGCTCCGTGGTCGAGACGTCAGAGTAGGCTCGTCTCCAGGCGTTGATGAACCTCTGTGGTCCCTGCTAGCGTCGGGACGCTCAGCGTGGACCCAGACGGCAGCGGACATTGCGCGGAAACAGGACCAGAGAGCAATGACCGAATCAGTGCTGTACGCATGGTGGGAACGCCTGCGGGGTCGGCTGCGGCCGCGGCCGTGTCCGTATGCCCTCGCCTCGGCCCTGGAAGTCCCCGGGCGGAGATTGGTGGCGGGGCCTGTAAAGGTGCTGAATGCCTTCGGCGTCATGTCAGGGACGCGCGTGCTCGAGATCGGGCCCGGCACCGGATTCTATTCGGTCGAAGCATGCCGCCGAGTGGGAACGGCGGGCCGGGTGTTCTGCCTCGACGTGCAGAGCGAAATGCTGCGCGACGCTCGCCAGCGGGTTATCGAGGCGGGCCTCGCGGCGGACTTCATCTGCGGCGACGCGCAAGCTTTGCCGCTACGCGACGCGTCGGTCGACCATGTGTATCTGATTGCCGTGCTCGGGGAGATTCCCGACCGGCTGGCGGCATTGCGCGAAGTGAAGCGAGTCTTGCGACCGGGCGGGCGCTTGTCGGTTTCGGAACAATTCCCCGACCCCGATTTCATCACCCGCCGATCCTCGGCCAGTTTCCTGCGCGGCGCGGGCTTTCACGAGCAGTCGAGCCGAGGACATCTGGTCTACACATCCACCTGGACGACCGCGGCGTGAACCTCGGTCGGTGATTCGAGGAGCCGGCGCGCTGAGTCGTGCATGGCCGCACGTCCCCGACCAGGGTCACGCTCCTTCGCGTCGCCGCATGCGCGGCACCAGAGTCGGATCGAGATCGATGCGTTCCACCAGCGCTTCGAGCAGATCGACGGCGTCGTGCAACGCGCATGTGTCGAGCCGCGGGCGCGCGTCGTCGCTCGAGTGGAGGTGGCGCGAGAAGCCGTCGACCGCGTGAGAGCATTGACTCAGCTTTGGAGTGGGTTCTCAGCATCCACAGCCTCCTCCGCTGCGACGAACCACCGCCGAGACGCCGCTCTCTTATTCATAGACCGCGCCGCTTCCAAGCCCGCTCACGCACGTTCCACCCGCTCCTGCCGGAAGCCCGTCAAGGCACTGCGCCCGCTGCCCCGACTATGGACAAGCTTCACCGCTTCGAGCACGCTGACCGGAATTAATCCGAGGCCTATCCACGCAGCGCACTGGGCGACCGAGATCGGTTCGGTCTCGAAGATCCGCTCCAGCAAGGGAGAGTGGTGAATGACCAGCTGCAGCGCGAAGCTGACGGCCACAATCAAAAACAACCGCACATTGGAGAAGAGGCCGACCTCCCAAATTGAGCGGGTCTCGCTGCGGGCGCCAAACGAACGCAAAAGCTCGGCGATCACCAACACGGAAAAGGCCGCGTTGCGGGCGTTCGCCAGGTCGCCGTCGACGCGCAGCTCGTATGCGAACGCGGCCAGCGACACGGTGGCGGTCAAGGAACCGATGAGGGCTAAACGGAGGAGAAACCGACGGTCGATCAGCCTTGCTGTGGCGGGGCGCGGCGGCCGCTCGAGGATGCCGGCTTCGATGGGGTCGGTTGCGAGGGCAAGAGCAGGAAGTCCGTCGGTGACGAGATTGATCCACAGCAGCTGGATGGGCAACAGCGGCAGCGGCCAGCCGATGAGGACGGCCGCCAACATGAGCGCCAGCTCGCCCACGTTCCCGGCCAGCAGATAGCCGAGCGTCTTCGAGATGTTGTCGAAGATACCCCGGCCTTCCTCGACGGCGGCGACGATGGAGGCGAAGTTGTCGTCGGTAATCACCATGTCGGCGGCCTCCTTGGTCACTTCGGTCCCCGAGATGCCCATCGCGATCCCAATCGACGCCTCCTTCAGCGCGGGTGCGTCGTTGACGCCGTCGCCCGTCATGGCGACGACGGTGCCGGTGGCCTTCCAGGCGCGGACGATGCGCAGCTTGTGCTCGGCGGTGACGCGGGCGTAGACGCGGATCCGCCGGACGCGCTCGACGAGCGTTGCGGCGTCCATCGTGTCGAGTTCGCGTCCCACCAACACCTCATCGTCGCGGTCGAGGATACCAAGCTCGCGTGCGATGGCCCGTGCCGTATCCGGGTGATCGCCGGTGATCATGACCGTCCGGATGCCCGCCCGTTTGCAGCGAGCGACGGCCTCGCGCGCCTCGGCGCGGGGCGGATCCTGCAGGCCGATGAGGCCGAGCAGCGTGAGCTCCGATTCCACTTCCGCCTCGCTCGGCCAGGCGGGAAGCCGACGCTCGGCCACCGCGAGCACCCGCAGCGCGTCATTCGCCAGCAGCGCGGCCGCCCGCGACATGGCGGCGCGAGTCGCCTCGCCGAGCGGCTGAGGACCGCTGGCCGTCAACACCTGCCCGCAGCGTTCGAGGATGACCTCGGGCGCCCCTTTCACCAGTGCCCACGGCTCACCCTCGCGCCGTCGCAGTACCGTCATGCGCTTACGGTCCGAATCGAATGGCAGCGTGCCCAGCCGCGGCATTTCCTGTTCGATTCCCGCGCGCGGCATGCCGCCCTTCGTGCCCAGGATCGCGAGCGCGGCCTCGGTCGGATCACCAACTGCGATAATACGGCCGTCGCGATGCTCGACATCACCGTCGATGCACCCGACCGCGGCGGCTAAGACGGCGCGCAATACCGAGTCGCCGCCGCTCACCGGCTCGCCGCGCTCGGTGAAGATCACGCCTTCGGGTCGATAGCCTTCTCCAACGACCGTGTACGCGCGCTCGGCGGTGACCACCTTGCGCGCCGTCATCTCACCGACGGTGAGAGTGCCGGTCTTGTCCGTGCAGATGACCTGGGCCGAGCCGAGTGTCTCGACCGCCGGAAGATGGCGGATGAGCGCGTTGCGTCGCACCATCCGCGACACCCCGAGGGCCAGCGCGACTGTGACGACAGCCGGAAGGCCCTCTGGAATCGCAGCCACGGCGAGGCTTGCCGCGCCGAGGAAGAGCTCGCCGATCGGAAGCGCTCGGAGTAGCCCGAGGGCGAAGATCAGCAGAACGATCGCGCCACTGGCCCACAGCAGGCGACGGGCGACCTCGTTGAGGCGGCGCTGGAGGGGCGTCTCGCCGCTGCTCGCCGTCTCGAGCAGTCCGGCGATGTGGCCGACCTCGGTGGCCATTCCGGTGGCCACCACAAGCGCCCGCCCGCTGCCATTCGCCACGCTGGTGCCGAGAAAGACCATGTTGCGCCGGTCGGCCAGGGCGGCTTCCGGCGCGCACGGATCGATGCGCTTCCCGACCGGCTCCGACTCGCCGGTCAACGGCGCCTCGTTTGTGCGTAGTTGCGCAGCCTCCACCAGGCGCGCATCGGCGGCCACGAGATCGCCAGCGTCGAGGAGCAGCACGTCGCCGCGCACTACCTCGGCTGCTGGAACGGTAGCGGCCCGGCCGTCGCGCATGACGCGCGCGCGCGGGGCCGCGAGTCGGGCCAACGCGGCGATCGCCTGCTCGGCGCGATATTCCTGAAAGAAGCCGATGGCGGCGTTGAGCACTATGATCGCGGCGATGGCGAGGCTATCCGCGTACTCACCGAGGGCGAGCGATATCGCCGCTGCGCCCAGCAGGACCCAGACAACCAGGCTCCGGAACTGAGCCCCGAACACGCGCACGGCCGAAAGTCGCTCGGCGCACCGCAGGGCGTTGGGTCCATCGTGCGCAAGGCGCCGAGCGGCTTCGCTCGTCGCCAGGCCGCGCTGCGGATCGCTCTCGAGCCGTGCCACGACCTCCGGTGTCGCCACGGCGTACCACATCGGCGCCATGCTCGAGGTGCCGAGCGTGTCAGGCGTGCGGTCGTGCATTGTGCGTCCCTTGTTGGAACCGTGCGGCCCCGCCGGACCCTGAACCGGCAGCTGACGTTCGGCGAGGGCTTGAAAGAACGACGACGGCGTGACGACCTCCTCGGGCATCCAGATGCCGGGCAGCGAGATCTCGCCTCGCCACAGCGCTTGCGCGATGCAGGTTGCCGCAATGGCCGTCGCGGCGGACTGATTCCGTCCTGCCGTCGAGTAGTGCACGGCAGTGCCCTTGCGGGCCGCGGTTACCGTCAATGCGAACCGGTCGTAACCTCGATGCAGCCATCTGGTCGCTTGGATCATCTGCGCCAACCCGATCCTCACGCCACTTCGGCGCGCCGACGTGGGATCACTGGCGGGTGTTTTTGGCGGCGCTGTTCGGATTCAGGATGGATGACGCGCAGCTGAAGATCTATCACCAGTACAGCGGACGCACGATGCCGCCCATCGCACCGCATCGCGAGGCATGGTGTGTGGCGGGGCGCCGCCTTGGTCGTACTTCGTGTCCTTCGTGAGTGAGATCACTACCGTCTGTCCTTCCCGGTCATTCACAACCACCCGCTGCGTATCGACAGCGCTCACCGTGCCCATCACATGGGTCCTC
>JBFXEP010000030.1:0-14362 GCA_050179995.1 Hyphomicrobium sp. | reverse complement strand
GTTGGCGAGCGCCACCGCCTGGCCGGTCCCCGTCGAGCGCAGGGCCTGCGCCCGCCAATCCAGCAGCGCCTGCCCCTGCAGTCCGGGCGGCACTGGACTCTTCCACGTGACGGTGACCTGGCGGGCCACCCCGGCCGCATCCTTGGCCTTGCGGAAGGAGAACACCCCCTCCTCGTATCCGCTCTCGAAGGCGGTGGGCACGAGGAGCGTGAAGCCGTCGGACTCGAGCAGGCTGTCGGCCAGCGCCTGGTCCGCTCCGTTCGCGAACAGCTCGGTGAGCACCGCCGCGCGGTAGCGCTCCTCGAGGCGCGCCCGGCCCGAGTCCAGGCGCGAGGTCACCGCGGCCCGCGGGTCGGGCTCGGGCAGCTCCAGGATCGTCACCTGCTGCGGCGTCGCCCAGAGATCGTCCACCTCGACGATCGCGGGCAGGTCGGCCGGCGCCTCCGCCTGCGGCAGCGCCGCCTCCATCCACGGGTCCGTCGGCCTTCCGATCAGCAGGATCTGCCGCGCCTTGCGCCGCTCCGGCCACTCCGGCTCGGTCGGGTCCTGGTATACGACCTGGAAGTCCTTCCGTCCGCGCGCGATCCGGCTCGGCTCGAGCTTGGCCTTGACCCGCGACTGGACGCTCTTCCACACGTCGGGGCCGGCGCCGACCACGACGTCGTCGGCGTCGCCGGTGGCCGGCTCACGCCCGCACGCGGCGAGCAGCACGCCCACCAGGGCGAGCGCCCCTGCCAGGCGCCCGCCGGACCGGAGCCGCACCGGAATCAGGCCGCGGCCGGCGCGGGGGCCGGACCGAGATTGCGCTCGAGGAGCGCGCCGGGATCGGGGTCGCGCCCCATGAACTGGCGGAAGAGCCGCTCGGGGTCGTCGCTGTCCCCGCGCGAGAGGATCGCGTCCAGGTAGGCGCGGCCGGTGGCGGCGTTGAAGATCCCTTCGGCGCGGAAGCGGGTGAACGCGTCCGCGTCGAGCACCTCGGACCAGAGGTAGCTGTAGTAGCCCGCCGCGTATCCGCCGATGATGTGCTGGTAATGCGGAATGCGGTGGCGCGGCACGATCTCGGCGGGCATGCCGATGCGCGCCAGCGTCTCGCTCTCGAAGGCGTCGATGTCGAGGCCCTTGGTGTCGGCCAGCGAATGCAGCTCGAGATCGAGCAGGGTCGAGGCCGTGTACTCCACGGTCTGGAAGCCCTGGTTGAAGGTGCGCGCGGCTTCGAGCCTCTCGAGCAGCTTCTCCGGCATGGGCTTCCTGGTCTCGGCGTGGAGCGCGAAGCGCTTCAGGACCTCCGGGCGCGAGAGCCAATGCTCGTAGAGCTGCGAGGGCAGCTCGACGAAATCCTGTAGCACGCTGGTCATGGACAGCGAGGGGTAGGTGACATCCGAAAGCAGGCCGTGCAGCCCGTGGCCCAGCTCGTGGAAGAGCGTGCGGGCGTCATCGAAGGAGAGCAACGTCGGCGTATCGGGGGCGCCGCGCGCCACGCTCATGACGTTGACGACGATGGGGCGCACGTCGCCGGTCAGCTTCTGCTGCGTGCGATAGGCCGACATCCAGGCGCCCGAGCGCTTCGACGGCCGCGCGAAATAGTCGCCGTAGAAGACGCCGACGTGCTCGCCGGACTTGGTCTTCACCTCCCAGGCGCGCACGTCCGGATGATAGACGGGGACGTCCTTCCGCTCCTCGAAGACGATGCCGAACAGCTTGCCGGCGGTGTCGAAGGCCGCCTCTAACACGTTCTCGAGCACGAGGTAGCCGCGCACCTCGCCCTCGTCGAGGTCGTAGCGGGCCTTGCGCTCCTTCTCGGCGTAGTAGCGCCAGTCCCAGGCGGCGATGCGGAAGTTCTCGCCGTCGGCGCGGGCGCGCCGCTCGAGGGCGTCGCGCTCGGCACGCGCCTGACGGAGGGCTGCAGGCCAGACCTTGTCGAGGAGCGCGCGCACGCCGGCCGGCGTCTTGGCCATGGTGTCGTCGAGCGCATAGGCGGCGAAGGTCTCGAAGCCGAGCAGGCGCGCGAACTCGGCGCGCAGGCCCATCATCTCGACGACGATTGAGCGGTTGTCGGTCTCGCCGCCCAGCTCTCCGCGGCGAATCCAGGCCTTGAACGCCTCCTCGCGCAGGTCGCGGCGGGCCGAGAACTGCAGGAACGGCTCGACGCTCGAGCGGGCGAGCGTGATGGCATGCTTGCCGGGATGGCCGAGCTCAACGGCGGCCTGGGCCGCGGCGGCGCGCACGGAGTCCGGGAGGCCCGCGAGGTCGCGCTCGCCGTCGAGGATCATGTGCCAGGCCTGCTCGTCGGCGAGCACGTTCTGCGTGAAGGCAGTGGCGAGGACCGCAAGCTCGGTGTTGATCTCGGCGATGCGGCGGCGCGCCTTGGCATCGAGTTTCGCGCCGGAGCGCACGAAGGCCTTGTAGGTGCGCTCGAGCACGCGCAACGCCTCGGCGTCGAGGCCGAGATCGGCGCGGCGCTCGTAGAGGTCGGCGATGCGCAGGAAGAGGCGCCGGTCGAGCATGACGGCGCTCTGATGCCTGGCGAGGCGCGGGGCGATGCGGCGCTCGACGGCCTGCAGCGCGTCGTTGGTGTCGGCGCCGGCGAGATTGAAGAAGACGTCGGCCACCTTGGACAGCAGCGCGCCGCTTTTCTCCAGCGCCACGATGGTGTTGGCGAAGGTCGGCTTGGCGTCCCGCGTGGCGATCTCGCGGATCTCGGCCTTGTGGGCGGCGAGGGCAGCTGTAAAGGCCGGCATGAAGTGGCGCGGCTCCATGGCCTTGAACGGCGGGGCCTTGAAGGGCGTGCGCCAGGGCGCGAGCAGCGGGTTGGCCGGAGGCTGTTTGTTCTTGGTGGTCGTGCTGCCGCGCGGCTTGTTCGCCATCTTTGTCCTCTCGCATGCGCCTTGGAGCGCGATGAGATCGCGCTCCAAGTTTTTGACGAGACCGATTTTCCACGCTTCGGACTGATAGGGTCCGAAGCGATCATGGTCCGTGTCGAATCGATAGCCGAATGCGCGCCCAAAACAAAGGGCCGGTAGCAACCGGCCCTTTGTCCACGAGACGAGAGGAGCAAGATAATCGTTGACCCGCCCGGCAGCCGGGACTCACCGGATTGGGGGCTCGGGATTCCGGTCAGCCGGGGCGACCGAGCGGCGGTCAACGGCTGGCAGTGTCGCCGCCATTCTAGGCCGGCACGGGGCCGCGCCGCGTCGCCATGGCGGCGGCGGCAAGGAATTTCTGTGTGGGGACTTCGCGGCGGCGCACAAAAAGAAATGGGCCCGGTCCAGGGAGATAAGCCTCGGAGGGGGGCTTGGGGCATGTCTCCGAGGCTGGGGATGGACCGGGCCAGCGCGCGTTGTCAGAGAGTGTCGAACGTCAATGGGGCTCGGCGAAGGACGCTTTGTGGCCGGTATGTGAAATCTTGAGCTCGGAGGGCTTGAAAGATGCGAAGGGCGGCGCGATCATAGCTTGGACGGCTTCAGGGAGGCGCGCTTGAGCGAATCCGACCCCATACGTTTCCGCCCGCGTGAGATGGGCGGCCTTGTTGGCACTCACGCGCAGCTTTCGTCCGGTCCCGCCGCCTCCTCCCGCATCGCTCCCGTCGTCGCGTTCAACCGCACCGAGCTCGATGCCATCCTCGCCGTCTACGCGCGCAAGGTGGCGGCGGGCGAGTGGCGCGACTACGCCCTGCAGATGGGCCGCGAGAAGGCGGTGTTCGCCATCTACCAGCGGGCATCCGAGTATCCGCTGTTCCGGGTCGAGAAGTGCCCGCGGCTGGCGCGGCGACAAGGCGCGTTCAGCGTCGTGCTCAGGAGCGGCGTCGTGCTGAAGCGGGGCCATGACCTCGCCCGCGTGCTCGCCGCCTGCGAGAGCGTCAAGCTCAGTCATTAAGGGCACTTCACGTCTTGAAAAGAAAAGGGCCCCGCTTGCGGCGGGGCCCTTCTGACTCAGATCGTCGGATTTCGACTACTCGCGGTTGCCCATGAGCGACAGCAGGTTGACGAAGAGGCCGACGAAATCCTGGTAGAGGGAAAGGGCGCCGAGGATCGAGGCCTTGGCGGTGGCCTCGGCGCTGCCGGCGACCTCGTAGTAGACGTCCTTGATGCGCTGCGTGTCGTAGGCGGTAAAGCCCGCGAACACGAGGACGCCGATGACCGAGATCGCGAAGTTCATGGCGCTCGACTGCGTGAACAGGTTCACGAGGCTGGCGATGATGACGCCGATCAGGCCCATGAACAGGAACGAGCCCCAGCCCGAGATGTCACGCTTGGTCGTGTAGCCCCAGATCGAGAGACTGGCGAAGGTCGCCGCCGTGATGAAGAACACGTTGGCGATCGAGGTGCCCGTGAAGACCAGGAGCAGCGACGACAGCGACGCACCGACGAGGGCCGAGTAGATCCAGAACGAGGTCTGGGCGCCAGCCACGCTCATGGTGGCGGCCTTGAAGGCGAAGAAGAACACGAACGCTATGGGGGCCAGGAACAGCACCCACTTCAGCGGTGTGGTGTAGATCGCGACGCCGAAGGCCGTCAGCATCTTGCCGCTCGGCAGCGACGCCGCGGCGGAGCTCGGATCGGTCGTCACGGCCAGCGCGTAGACGAGGTAGGCGATGAGGCCGGTCAGCGCGACGCCACCGGCCATGTAGTTGTAAACGCCCAGCATATAAGCGCGCAGACCAGCGTCGACGTCGGCGCGGCCAACGGTCGTCGCTTGCGTGTATCTGCTGTCAGACTGTGCCATCGTGTTCGAGTCCCCTTAAAGACCTCTAGCGCAAACCGAATTTGCTCTTCGGCATATTGGAGGGGCGCAACTCCCGTTCAAGGGAGTGCCTCTCCGCCACGCCGAGTTCTTGCGCTTGTATATAGGGGAATTCGCTCAGAATGTTAATGCGGGCGGTCCCGTAAAAGGGCGCAAAATACTGAGGGGCCGCTACGTATGAGACGAGCTAAAGGATATTTAATCTTTATTCGGACCTGAGGATTGCCGCGGGCTTGGCGCGCAGCACGGCCCATGTGCCGAGCGCGCCGAACAGAAGCACCATGCCGATGGCCAGCGCGAGGGCGCGGCCCACGGCGCCGACGCTAAAGGTGAAGGGGATCTTCATCACCTCCTCGACGGCGATCCAGGCGGCGAATGCACCAAGGACAGCCGCGAACACGCCGGCGATCACGGCGAGCAGCACGTACTCGAGCGCGTGGGAGGTGAGGACGCGGCGGCGCGTGGCGCCGAGCACCTTCAGCACCACGGATTCCAGGATGCGCCGGCGCTGCGCGGTTGCCAATGCGCCTGCGAGCACGAGGGCGCCGGCGACGAGCGTCACGGCGCCCGCCACGCGCACGGCGACCATGACCTTGGACAGGATGGCATTGACGGCCTCGAGCGCGTCCTTGACGCGGATGACGGTGACGGAGGCAAACGCCTTGCCGATGGCGCGGCCGAGATTGGCTTCGGTCGCGAGCGGCGTGCCGTCGGGCAGGCTCACCGTCGCGAGCAGGTTATGCGGCGCGCCCTTCAAGGCGTTGGACGAGAACACCATGACGAAGTTGAGCGTCAGGCTTTCCCATTTCACCTCGCGCAGGTTGGCGATGCGAGCGGTGAGGTTGCGGCCGAGCACGTTGACCGTCACGAGGTCGCCGAGCTGCAAGCCAAGGTGGCCGGCGAGGTCGCGCTCGAAGGAGACCAGCGGCTCGCCGGCGTAGTCGGGCGCCCACCATGTGCCTTCAACGAGAGTCGAGCCCTCCGGCAGCGCGTCGGCGTAGGTCAGGCCGCGGTCGCCGTTCAGCACCCATTGCGCCTCGGGAGGCGGCTTCAGCTCCTCGACCTTGCGGCCCTTGAGCTCGACCAGGCGGCCACGCAGCATGGGCGCTTCGACGACGTGCGCGCCGGGTGCCTCGCGCTCGACGATGCGCACAAGCTTATCCGCATCGCTCTTCGGCACGTCGAGAAGGAAGTGGCTCGGAGCCTGCTGCGGCAAGCGGCCGGTCAGCTCCTGGACGAGGGAGGCATCGGCGAGGGCCACGGCGACCAGGAGCGAGAGGCCGGCGCCGAGCGAGATGACGACGGAGCGTGTAAGTCCGCCCGGCGCGCCAAGGTTGCCGATGGCAAGCGCCAGCTCCGGCCAGCGCGGACGCGGCACGCGGCGTGCGAGCACCGTAACGAGGCTGCCGAGGCCGGCGAAGACGAGAAACACCAGGACGAGCGCGCCGCAGAAGTAGAAGGCGATGCGCGTGGACTCGGCCATGATCAGCACGAAGCCGAGCAAGGTGGCGGCGATCAGCCCGGTCAGCATCATGATGCCGCGGCGCGGCCAAACGCGCTCGGGCGCCACCTCGTCGCGGAACAGCACGGACGGCTTGATCAGCTCGGCGCGGCCGAGCGGCCAGAGCGTAAAGAGGAGCGCGACGAGGATGCCGTAGGTGGCGCTGGCGAGCACGGTCGAGGCGGAGACGGCGATCTCGGCCTTGACCGGAAGCTGGTCGCCGTAGACTGCGATGAGGATGCTGGGTGCGGTCAGGCCGACCGCCAAGCCCACCACGACACCGATCAGGGCGATGACGAGAACCTGGACGAGGAAGATCCAGAGCACGGTGCGGCTCGTGCCGCCAACCGCTTTCATGGTGGCGATGACATTGCGCCGCCGCTCGATGAAGGTCGAGACGGCGCTGGCGATGCCGACGCCGCCGACGAGCAGGGCGGCGAGGCCGAGGAAGGTCAGGAACTGGCGCAGGCGGTCGAGCGTGCGCGTCACCTGCGGCGAGGGATTGCGGCGGTCGGCCATGACGAAGCCCGACTGCGCGAGGTCGGCCTTGGCGTCGGCGCGGAAGGCTTCGAGGTCGGCGGGACGCCCCGCCGCGTCGGGGCTGAGCTTCAGGGCATAGCGCCAGCGCACGAGCGTGCCCGGCTGCACGAGGCCGGTCTTGTCGAGCGTCGCCTGGGTGACGAAGACGCGCGGGCCGTAGGTCAGGCGGTCGGCGACGGCGTCCGGCTCCGTCTTGAGGGTGGCCATGACGGTGGCCTCGGCCTCGCCGATGCGCATCCTGTCGCCGAGGCGCAAGCCGAGCTGGCTCAGGAGCACGGGATCGGCGACAGCGCCATCGGTCGCGATGACGTCGGCGAACGGCGCGCCCTCCTCGACCTCGACCGCACCCGCGAGCGGATAGCCGCCGTCGACGGCCTTGATCTCGACGAGGGCCTGCTCCTCGCCGTCGAGCCGGCGCGCCATGGTGCGCAGCGTCGCGGATTCGCTCACGCGGCCGCGCGACGCCATCCAGGTGCGCTCGGCGCCGGTGGCGCGCGTGTGCATGCGGGAGAAGGTGGCGTCGCCGCCGAGGATGATCTCGCCCTGGCTCTCGAAGCCGGCGCGCAGCGCGTCAGACAAGGCGCTGACGGTGGCGATGACCGCCACGCCGAGCGCGACGCAGGCCATGAAGATGTAAAAGCCGGAGAGGCCCGAGCGCAGCTCGCGCAGCGCGATCGAGAGCAGGCGCGACACGGGAAGCCCCGGGCGCGGCCGGGAAGCGGAGGTCACCAGTCCCGCAGCGGTGCTCATGCGGCGGCCACCGCGTGCTCATCCGAGGCGATGATGCCGTCGGCCATGCGGATGGTGCGCTCGCAGGCCTTGGCGAGGTGCTCGTCATGCGTGACGAGCACGAGGGTCGCACCGCTTCTGACTTTCAGGTCGAAGAGGAGATCGACGACCTGGCGCCCGGTCTTGCCGTCGAGATTGCCGGTTGGCTCGTCGGCGAGGAGCAGCTTCGGCTCGGGCGAGAGCGCGCGCGCCAGGGCGACGCGCTGCTGCTCGCCGCCCGAAAGCTGGGCCGGGAAATGGTCGACGCGCGGGGCGAGGCCGACCTCGGTGAGCAGCGATCTGGCGCGGTCGCGGGCGCCCGGCACACCGGCGAACTCCAGCGGCAGGGCGACGTTCTCGAGCGCTGTCATGGTCGGGATCAGATGAAACGACTGGAACACGATGCCGATGTCCTCGCCGCGGGCGAGCGCCATCTGGTCCTCGTCGAGGGCATTGAAATCGCGGCCGGCAACGTGCACATCCCCATTCGAGGCCCGCTCGAGGCCGGCGAGGATCATGAGCAGCGACGTCTTCCCCGATCCGGACGGCCCGACGATGGCGAGCGACTGGCCGCGCGCGACGTCGAGCGTGATCCCCTTTAAAATCTGCACGGTTCCGGCCCGGCTTTCGAGGTTGAGGCGAACGTCGGTCAGTCGGATGATCGGCTGTTGCAAGGGGAGGGCTCCGTCAGGCGGCGGCAGGCGCGCCCAACTCTCGCGGCGCGGTGAGGCAAAAAAATGAAGGCAAAGCAAAGTGCTTCGAGTCCCTGGGGTCAAATGGTGAGATTGACGGCGCTCGTCAACCTCTGGCTCGTGGCGGGCTTCGGCGCCGCATTCGCAGGCGCGGGCGAAGCGCCGGTGCGCATCGTCGCCTTCGGCGACAGCCTCACGGCGGGCTACATGCTGAACCCGAGCGAGGCGTTTCCCGTGCAGCTCGCGGCGGCTTTAAAGGCGAAAGGCGTCGCGGTCGAGATGGCGAACGCGGGTGTCTCGGGCGATACGACGGCGGCCGGGCTCGAGCGGCTCGACTGGTCGATCCCCGAGGGCACGGAGGCGGTGATCGTCGAGCTCGGCGCGAACGATGCCTTGCGCGGCATCGATCCGGACGAGACGCGGAAGAACCTCGATGCCATCCTGACGCGCCTCAAAGAGCGCAGCATCGCCGTGCTGCTGGCCGGCATGCAGCCGCTCAAGAACTGGGGCAAGGAGTACGAGGCGCGCTTCGCGCCGATCTTCAACGACCTTGCAGCCAAGCACGACGTGCTGCTCTATGCTTTTTTCCTCGAAGGCGTGGCGCTCGACGCCAAGCTCAACCAGCCGGACGGCCTGCACCCGACCGCCCAAGGCATCGGCGTGATCGTCACCGGCATCCTGCCGAAGGTCGAAGAGCTCGTCGCGCGCGTGCGGGAGGGGCGCGCCGCGGCGAGCGCGCCTACGCCGTAGTCAGAAGGTCGGCCGTCCATGCCCCGCCTCTTCACCGCGATCGCGATCCCGCCCGAGCTTGCCGACGCGCTCGCCGACCTCGCCATGCCGCTCGCGGGCGCGCGGTGGGTCGAGCCCGAGGACATGCACCTGACGCTGCGCTTTGCGGGCGACATCGACAACCCGACGGCGGACGAGTTCCACGCCGCGCTGTCGTCGATCGACGAGCCGTCGTTCACGCTGACGCTCTCGGGCTTCGGTGCGTTCGGCGGGCAGCAGCCGCGCTCGCTGTGGGCCGGCGTGGCGGAGAGTCCGTGGCTCGAGGCGCTGGCGCGCGCCAACGAGCGGGCCGCACGCAGCGCGGGGCTTCCACCCGAGAAGCATCCTTTCAAGCCGCATGTCACGCTGGCGAGGCTCAGGGGCACGCGGCCCGAGGCGGTGGCGCGCGCGCTCGAAGAGCTCGGCGCGTTCACCAGCGCGCCGTTCCAGGTGGAGAGCTTCGCGCTCTTCTCGTCCAAGCCGAAGGTCGGCGGCGGGCCGTACGTGGTCGAGGACACATTTGCTCTGCGCGGCGCGGAGTACGCGGGGCACTGGGGCGGTTGAGCAAATCGCGCCTTCGGGCTGAAACCGAGTCGCGGGCCGCAAGCGTTGTGCGCCCCGAAACTGGCGTAGGCCCCGACCTTCGTCGGGGTGACGTTGAATTGGTGGCGAACGGCGTCAGCACAAATAGCGCCATCCCGGCGAAGGCCGGGACCCCGGCAAGCTTCCACACGCGAAACGGACGTGGGATACGTACGGAGAGCTGACGGGACGGGGGACGAGGCTGTGCAGGAAGCTGCAAATGAGATCGGGGTGCGCGTTGCGGCTCCGCGCCGGGCCCTCGTCTCGTGGGTGATGTTCGACTGGGCGGCGCAGCCCTACTACACGCTCGTGCTGACGTTCCTGTTCGCGCCCTACTTCGCCAACGCGGTGGCAGGCGACGCGGCGCTCGGCCAGGCGATGTGGGGCTATGCCGCCGCCGCGGCGGGCATCATCATCGCGATCGGCAGCCCCTTCCTCGGCGCGCTCGCCGACGGGCGCGGAGCGCGCAAGCCGTGGATGGCGTTATTCTCCATGATCTTCATCGTGGCGCTGGCGACGCTCTGGCTCGCCGTGCCCGGCGCGGATACGACAACGCTCGCGATCGTGCTCGCGGCCTTCGTCGTGGCAACGGCCATGGCGGAGTTCACGACGGTGTTCACGAACGCGATCATGCCGACGCTGGTGCCGCACGACCAGCTCGGGCGGCTGTCGGGCACCGGCTGGGCGGTCGGCTACGCGGGCGGGCTCGTGAGCCTTGCCATCATGGCGGGCCTCGTGGTCGCCGACCCGGTATCCGGCAAGACGCTGGTCGGGCTCGATCCGATCCTTGCGCTCGATACGACGACGCGCGAGGGCGACCGGCTGGTCGGACCGTTCTCGGCCATCTGGTATGCGCTCTTCATGATCCCGTTCTTCCTGTTCGTGCCGGATACGCGGCGGGCGGAAGCGGCGCATGGCAAGCCGGTGACGGCGGAGCTCTGGGAGACGCTGCGCGAGTTGCCGTCGCATCGTGACATGCTGCTCTTCCTCGTGGCGCGCATGCTCTACGCCGACGGGCTCGCCGCCATCTTCGCCTTCGGCGGCATCTATGGCGCGGCGGTGTTCGGCTGGCAGGCGCGCGAGCTCGGCATCTTCGGCATCGTGCTGACGCTCGCGGGCGTGTTCGGCGGATTGATCGGCGGCGTGCTCGATGACCGCGTCGGCTCGAAGCGGGTGATCATCACCTCGCTGCTGCTTCTGCTGGTCGGCGCGCTGGGCATCCTCTCGGTCGATGCGGGGCATGTGCTGTTCATGACCGAGGTCGAGCCGAAGGCGGCGGGGTCAGCGCCGTTCTCGTCCGTGGGCGAGCAGGTGTTCCTCGCCTTCGCCGTGCTGGTTGGCCTGGTGGCCGCGCCGGTGCAGGCGGCGAGCCGTGCGCTCTTGGCGCGTCTCGCGCCGCCCGAGAAGATGACGCAGTATTTCGGGCTGTTCGCGTTCTCGGGCAAGGTCACGGCCTTCATGGCGCCGCTGCTGGTGGCCGCCGTCACGCAGGCGACCGGCAGTCAGCGCATCGGCATGGCCTCGATTGCCGTGTTCCTCGTCGTGGGCCTCGTGATGATGCTCTCCGTGCGCGCGCCCTCCGGGCCGCGGGGTGCTTAAGAGCGCGGATCGCCGCGTTTGGCGACCATGAACCAGGCGGGGCCGGTCTGGGGGTCGTTCCAGACGCTCTGCCAGCGGAAGCCCGCCTTCTCGTAGGCGCGGACGGCGCGCTCGTTCCTGACCGACGGGAAGATGCAGACGGCAACGGCAAGCGTGGTGGCGAATACCTCGTCGCGCAGCAATGCGAGCGCCGCCTGGCCGACGCCCCTGCCGCGATGCTCCTCGGTGGCGACGAAGAGATCGAGGTCCCAGGTGCCGGGCTCGAGCTCGTCCGGCAGGTTGTCGCCCCAGAGCGTGGCATCGACGGCGTGCGCGTAGCCCACAGGCTCGCCGTCGACCTCGATCAGGCGGCAGACTGCGTGCTCGGCGCCGAGCGCAAGGTTGACCTCGGCCTCGGTCGCCGACACCGGACCCCACCAGTCCTGGACGTCGGGCAGCGTCAACCAGCGGCGGACGAGCGAGAAGTCGGCGCGCGTCGCGGGACGCAGCGTGATGCGGGGGGTCTCAGGCATCAATGCCGGAAGTGGCGCATGCCGGTCAGCACCATGGCGAGGCCGGCGGCGTCGGCGGCGCGGATCACCTCGTCGTCGCGCATGGAGCCGCCCGGCTGGATGACGGCCGTGGCGCCAGCGCCGGCCGCCGACAGGAGGCCGTCGGGAAACGGGAAGAACGCATCGGAGGCGACCGCCGAGTCCTTGAGATCGAGCCCCGCCATCTCGGCCTTGATGGCGGCGATGCGCGAGGAATTCACGCGGCTCATCTGGCCGGCGCCGATGCCGAGCGTGGCGCCGTCCTTGGCGTAGACGATGGCGTTCGACTTCACGAACTTGGCGACCTTCCACGCGAACAGGAGGTCGGCCATCTCCGCGGCCGTGGGCTGGCGCTTGGTGACCACCGAGAGGCTGTCGTAAAGCGCGAGGTCGGCGTCCTGCACGAGAAGGCCGCCCACCACGCTGCGCAGGTCGCGGCGCGGGGTGGGGGCAATCGGCCACGGCCCGGTGGCCAGGAGGCGGATGTTCTTCTTCGCCGCCACGGCCTTCTCGGCGTCCTCGGTCACTGAAGGCGCGAGGATCACCTCGACGAACTGACGCTCGACGATCGATTGCGCGGTGGCGGCGTCGAGCTCGCGGTTGAAGGCGATGATGCCGCCGAACGCGGACTCGGGATCGGTGCGATAGGCGCGGTCGTAAGCTTCGGCGAGCGTGCCGGCCTCGGCGACTCCGCACGGGTTGGCGTGCTTGACGATGACGCAGGCGGGCTTCTCGGCGAAGGCCTTCACGCATTCGAGGGCGGCGTCGCTGTCGCCGACGTTGTTGTAGGAGAGCTCCTTGCCGAGAAGCTGATGGGCGGCGGCGATGGTGCCCGGCTCGGACGTGCCGGCGCTATAGAACGCCGCGCTCTGGTGCGGGTTCTCGCCATAGCGCATGTCGAGGCTTTTCTTGTATTGCACCGTGAACGTCGGCGGGAAGCCTTCCGCGCTGCCGGTCACGCTTTCGGCGACAGCGCCGAGCCAATTGCTGATGGCCGCATCGTAGGCGGCGGTGCGGGCGTAGGCCTTGGCGGCCATGCGCTTGCGAAACTCCGGCGTCGTGCGGCCGCTGTTGGACGCCATCTCGGCGAAGAGCCCCGCATAGTCCGCCGCGTCGACGAGGATGGTGACGGACGCGTGGTTCTTGGCGGCGGCGCGGATCATGGCGGGGCCGCCGATGTCGATATTCTCGACGCACTCATCGAACGAGGCGCCGCCGGCGACGGTCTGCTCGAAGGGGTAGAGGTTGACGATCAGGAGGTCGATGGCGGCGATCTTGTGCTTCTCGGCGGCGGCGACATGCTCGGCATTGCCGCGCACGCCGAGGAGGCCGCCATGGATGGCCGGATGCAGCGTCTTGACGCGCCCGTCCATGATCTCGGGGAAGCCGGTCACGTCGGCGACGTCGGTCACCGCCAGCCCGGCGCCCTTGAGCTTGGCCGCCGTGCCGCCGGTCGAGATCAGCTCCACGTTCCACTCGGCGAGCGCGTGCGCGAGCTGATCGAGCCCGGTCTTGTCGGAGAGCGAGATCAGGGCGCGGCGGATTCTCGGATTGGGATCTCTCATGGCCCGTGATGTGTCCTCACATTGTCGCGTCTCTTGCTTCCGCCTCGAGCACCCAGCGCACCTCCGTCTCACCGAAGGTGGCGCCGCGCGCGACGATTTGCAGCGAGCGGCGGGGGCCGGCGGAATCGGCGAAAAAGGTGCTCTCCTCGATGGCGAGGCGCGCGCCCTCGAGGCTGAACCACCACGTGGTGCCGTTCGGCAGCTCGATGATGGCGAGGCTCGGGCTGTCGCCGCGCCGGCAACGCACCGTCGGGTGCAGGTGGAAGTGAATGGCAAACGGCACATCCTGGCGCAAGCGTATGGTGCCGTTCTGGCCGGCGATGCGGTCGATGCCGAGCAGGCGCAAACCCGAGGCGCTGAGCGCCAGCGTGCGGCGATGCACGAGGTCGAAGCGGCGCATGTAGCCGTCGTGCTCGGCGGTGATCTCCGTGCCGCCGTCATGCCGGGCGAGCTTGACAAGGACCTCATCCGGAAAGCGGATCGGCGGGCCGCCGACGAGCTCCTCGAGCGTCTTGTGGCGGATGAGCTTGGAGGAGGATTTCTCGCCGAGGCAGAGGGTGTTGTGGCTCGCGGTCGCGCGCGAGGCGGCGCGCCAGTCGGCATTGGACGAGGAGGGCGCCCCGCCGTTGACGAGCATCAGGGAGGTGCCGACGCTGAGCTCGAACGAGAGGCAGCCGGCGTGAGCCTCCGCAGCCCATTCAAGCGGAGGGGGCGAGCCTGCATCCATGATCAGGATCGCCGGTCCGCGCTCGAGACGGATATAGCTCGAAGCTTGCGCCCGCGGCGGAATGGCGCCCGGGTTGTCGTCGTAGACGAGCACGGTGGCGAGGCCCGCTGGAGAGGCCACGCCCACGCCGTTGAAGCGCGCCAGCATGCCGTCGCCGAGGCGCATGTACTTCAACATGCCGAGCATGGCCTTGAGCGCGGTCGCGAACTCGGGCGGCACGGGACGGCTGCGCGCGGCGAAGCATTGGCCGAGCGGCAGGAGATCGAGGATCAGCTCGACCAGGATGCCGGGGTTGCGGCCGATGTGGCCGCCATCGGGGAGGATCTGGCGGTTGAGCTCCTGCACGAACA
>JBFXEP010000029.1:0-14368 GCA_050179995.1 Hyphomicrobium sp. | reverse complement strand
GGGAGATCATGTCGGCCATCGACGAGCATATCGTGGGCGAGCGCGCGAAAAGTGCCGGCCTGTTCAAGCTAAAGGACGAGAAGACGGGCGAGGAGATCGCGTTGGAGTTCGTCGGCATCCATCAGCCCGTGCGCCGGCTGAAGGAGAACGGGAAGTATTTCGCGTGCTCGGATTTCCGTCGTGCCGGCAGCAAGGATGAATACTACGACATCGACTTCTGGCTGGATGAGAATGACGGCAAGATCACCGTCAATGCTGCACGTATGCACAAGGTTCCGGTGTTGGAGGACGGCAACTTCATACAGATGCCGCGTTACACGTTCGACCCGAATACGTTCGAGGTCATTCCTTAGCTGGAAAATAGAGACGGGCGCAGCCGGATGTGGCTGCGCCCGCTCGAGACCAAGAAAGGTCGTCGTGGCTCAGGAGCTCGGCCCGGCGTCGAAGCGCACCTTGTCGACGAGCTCGGACGCCTTCTTGCGCAGCCCCGCGATCTCCGACAGCGGCAGCGGGTCGGCCTTGAGCTCGCCCCAGCTCTTGACCAGCTCCGAGGGATGCGCCGCGGCGATCACCGGATACTCGCCGTTGCGGTCGGCATAGATCTCCTGCGCCTCGGGCGAGGCCAGGAACTCGATCAGCTTCACCGCATTGTCGCGATGCGGCGCGTGGGCCGCGAGCGCGGCACCCGAGATGTTGACGTGCGTGCCGCGGTCCCCGGCGTTGGGGAACAGCATGTTGACCGACTCCGCCCACGCCTTCTGCTCCGGGTTCTTGAGCATGGCGGCCATGTAGTACGAGTTGCCGATGGCGAGGTCGCAGAGCCCGGCCTTCACGTCCTTCACGCCTTCGCGGTCGCCGCCGGCCGGCTTGCGCGCAAGGTTGTCGCGCAGCCCCGTGAGCCACTTCTCGGCCTCGGCCTCGCCGTGGTGGGCGATCATCGAGGCGATGAGCGCGATGTTGTAGGTGTGCTGGCCGGAGCGGATGCAGATCTTGCCCTTCCACTTGGGATCGGCGAGCTCCTCGTAGGTGATGGCAGTCTGCGTCACCCGCTCCTTGGACGCATAGACGACGCGCGCGCGCCGCGTCAGCGCGAACCAGTGGCCTTCCGGGTCGCGCAGCGACGCGTCGATCGCCGCGTCGATGACTTTCGACTGCAAGGGCTGCGTCACGCCGGCCGCCTTGGCCTGGATCAGGAGCCCGGACTCCTGCGTCAGCAGGAGGTCGGCGGGGCTGTTTTGGCCTTCCGCCGCCATGCGCTCGATGAGGCCGTCCTTGGAATAGATGACGTTGACCTTGATGCCGGTCTCGTGCGTGAAGGTCTTGAGGATCGGATCGATCAGGTACGGCTCGCGGAACGAGTAGACGTTGACCTCGCCGTCCGCGCGGGCCGTGACCGCGCCGAATGCCGAGAAGGCCACCGCTGCCGCCATCGGCACGACGAGTGCCCGCATTCCCCGCAAGGAAAGCGCGCCGCGCAACGCAAGTGTGTGCATGCTCATGGTTTGGATCTCCGGGTCAGGTCCCGCTCTGTCGCTTGGCACCCCAAAAACCGAGGGGTGCGGGCACCCATTAAGCAGGGGCCGTAAACTACGTCAAGAAAGTCAACAATTGTACGACGGTCCGCGAACGCGGATTACGTCAGTATTGGCGATGGCAAGATTCGGGCGTGTGCGCGTGCGTCACACCGGGATGACGCGCTCCTTCTTGAAAACCACGGAGGCCGTCGTTCCGAGCCCCGGCGCGCTGTCGATGACGAGCTCGGCGCCATTGGCCGTGGCGAGCGCTTTCACCAGGGGCAGCCCGAGCCCAAGTCCGTGCGAGCCGTTCTGCCCGTTCTGCTTGTGGGCACCGGATGTGAAACGCGTGTCGAGCAGCCGGTCGATGTCGGCGCGCGTCATGCCGTGACCGGTGTCGGCGACCGAGATGGCGAGCGGTCCATCGACCGAGTAGCGGACGGCAACGGTCACCTGCCCACCGCGGTTCGTGAACTTGAGCGCGTTGGTGACGAGGTTGAACACCATCTGCCTGAGGCTTGTCGCATCGGCCACGATGTGAGGAAGCGAGGGCTCGAGCTCGAGCGCAAGCCCGATGCCGGCCCGCTCGGCCAGCGGCGTGAGCTCCGACACCGCCGCGGTGAGCACGGCGCCGGGGTCGATCTCGACGAAATTGAGGTCATGGTGCGTTCCGCCCTCGGCCAGCATGCGGTCGATGATCGTGAGCATATGCACGGCGCTGCTCAGGATGTCGGTCGCGTAGTCGACATAGCGCGACGCGCCGAGCGGGCCGAAGCGCTCGTCCTTCATGATTTCCGCCGCCGCAGCGATGGCGCTGAGCGGCGTCTTGAGCTCGTGCGCGAGGCTCGCGCGCTCCGACACGGAGACCGTCCTGTCCAGCGCATCGCGTGGCGCAGCCTCGGGCTCAGCCGCCGGCGCAGGGTCGGGAGTCGTTTCCGGCTCGGTCCCGGTGACCGGCGCGTCTGAAGGAGCGGCCGGCGCGTCCGCCTTGGCGGTAGGCTCGCTCTCCTCGGCCTCGTCGCGCGGTGGCCGCCTGCGCGTGATGTCGATCGGACCCTCGCGGATGCGCCGCGCGATCTCCTCGAGGCTCGCGCTGACGTCGCCGTCGGCCGGCAAAGGCAGTGGCGCTGTGGACGGGCGGACAGGCGCCGCCTCGAACGGAGCCGCCACCAGCGCCAGACTGCGCGTGTCGCCATCCAGGAACTGCACCCGGCACCGCGGGCGCACCGTGCCCGTGCGCGTCCAGAACACGAGTATTTCCCACGTCCGGTCGTCGTTGGCGGGAGGCTGTACGGCGAGCGCACGCAAGCGCGCGAGCGCGGGCGTCGACGCATCGATGAGCGGCGCACTCGCGCCGCCGACCAGCCCCAGCAGGGCGGCGCCCTTGACGGTCGAGGCGAGAATGCGCCCGCCCTCGACATCGATCACCCACGCCGCGCCGTCGTGCGCCTCGAGCGAGGCGAGCGCGGTCTGAGGCAACCCAGTCGTGAATTCCAGGACGTGCACCCGTTTCATGGGCAAAAGTCTAGCCGTACACGGGCCTTGGCGCGAGAGACTTAGAGTGGATGAGATGACCGGCGGTCGGATGCCCCGGGGGGGCGAACCCGCGACGCATGACGGTCGATAGAGGTTGCGGGCGGTTCGCCCCCCTTCTATAAGCACCCTCTCGGCACCGGGGCCGCCCGGAGGGTGTAAGCACCCGGAGCAGGTCCGCCGGCGCCCAAGGTATCCGGGGGCGCCGCGCCCTTGGCAGGGTTGCCGCCTTAGCTCAGATGGTTAGAGCGCTAGATTGTGGATCTAGAGGTCCCCCGTTCGATCCGGGGAGGCGGTACCACCACTACAGCCTCAGTTTTCTCCATCTGTTCCCGGTTCAGCATCACGGCAAGGTTGCCTTCGATGGTCAGCAGCATCTGCCCTGACGGCGTCGGCGTCCACCTCGGCGGCCCGGACATGCGCCGGTTGTCGCAGGTGCCTTTGTTGATGCGCGCAGAGCATTGCAGGCGATCATCGCGCGTGATCACCATGGTTGCTCCGCAGCACCCGCACGCAAACCCGCAAGCGCCGACCGCCAGCAGCAACAGCGCGAGCGCCACGGTGAGCGCCTCCGGCCAGCACGTGCGCTGGAACCCTTGACGACATTCTCGCGGCATGGCCGACTTGGCAGGGCGCTTGGAAAGCAGGGGGGCAAATGGGTTCAGGGGATCAAGACCCAACGCGCGGACGCGAGCCGACCGGCGCTGCGAGAACCTATGACGTCTTCCTGAGCTACTCACACGGCGACAAGACATTCGCGGAGAGGCTCGAGAAGGCGCTGACCGCCTACCGGCCGCCGCTCTTCACGGGCCTGAGACCACGACGCCTCAAGGTGTTCCGCGACCAGTCCGAGGCGGACAACATCCGCCTGTCCGATACCATCGGGGCCGCTTTGCGGGGGGCGCGAAAGCTCGTCGTGCTGTGCTCTCCGTCGAGCCGAGACCGGCCATGGGTCAATGAGGAGGTCCGGCGCTTCTCGGAAAACAACCGGTGTTCCAACATCGCTCTCCGCGAAAGCCGATCCAGGACCTCTTTTCGGGCAACCCCACTTTCGAATCCGAACCCCGCCTGTTCTCGCGCATCGACCTCCGGGCCGTGAAGCCGCTCGATACGCTGCGCGCTCATGAGGTGCTTGACTTCGACTATAGCGTGCTGATGCAAAGCCAGCCCCGGCCTGCGAGCGAGCTCCGGTTCACGCTGGTCGATCTCCTGAGCAAGCGCAATCGGCAGATCGCCGGCGAGTACGGATTCGGCTTCATGGCCGTCGCCAGCACCGGCAGTGCCGGTGTTACATGGAATGACAGCGCAGCGATTACCTTCGATCTCGATGGCTTCCGGATGCTCGCCCAGCTCGAGCGGCTCGGCGAGGGTCGCTTCAATAACCTGGTCGTCTCGCCGAACGGCAACCTCGTCGCAGGTCTTGTGGGAGATCGCCGGACCGTGTGGGCGAGCAAGACTGGTCGGGTGCAGTGGAGCGAGGCCGCATCGGGCTCCAACGAAGTCCCTCGCTTTTCTGCGGATTCGGGTCGCCTCTTCTTTGCCCAAGGCCTTGATATTCTCGTGATCGATATCGGGACCTGGAAGCCGATCGCCCGATTGCAGCATCAAAGCCCGCCGATGGTCGGTGGCGGCGCAAGCTCGAGTGATCTCTTCGCCGTCCTTCTCCATGTCGATTCAGCAGGCAAGCGCGCAATCGTTAGGCTGCAGCACGCCGTCTACGTCTGGGATGTCGAGGCCGGGACGTCGCAGCGTCTCGACGACATCTACGCGGCAGACAAAGCCCAATACGAGACTGACGTAGCGCAGTTGAAAGATGCATCGGTCAGTGTCGCCACGCTCATGAGCACGGCGAGGCGCAAGCTCAACGAGTGCCCGGCACAGTAGTAGGCCGCGCCGGAGCTAGCGGCCGGACGCAATCTCGTCGTGCTCCCTGGCAAAGCCTATGTCCGCTCATCCCGAAGCGCATAGTACTGGACCCAAGCCTCGCACGATCGCAACCCTGCCCGAAACCCGGCACAGCCGGGCTTCGGGCAGGTCGTGGAATTCGAGGGTTTAGTACTGCTTCGGACACCAGGATTCCGAGGAGGACTTGCACGATACGGGGAAGGCCTTTGCCATCTTCTCCGCCGTTGACCACTCGTCCTCATCGACGCCGTTGTTCACGTCGGCATCCATCGCCGTGAAGGTCGGCGCCGGATCGAGGTTCAGCTTGGCGACGTTCGCTTCATACTCAGTGCGGCTGATCCTGCCGTTGCCGTCGGTGTCGAGCGTCTTGAAACTGGCACCCCAATCGCCGGCGACAGCGGCCGTTCCGGAAAGCAGCAGAACCGAAACGAATGCGACCCATTCTTTGGTCATTGCGTTCTCTCCCTAATACGTAGTTCGTCATGACGTCGTTCCTGCCACCGTGCGTCGGTGGCATTGTAACTGGCGCCTTTTCTCAATGAGTAATCAATGGCAAGTCTTGCAAATCCACGCAGGACACAGTGGCACGCGAGCCGAGCTTCAGGATCTGCAGAGCAGCGCGAATGTCCACGTTGGCCCTAGCCTCATGAGTGGGTGACGCCGGCCCGCGCATCACATGTCGAGCTTAGGAAGGTTGTCGGGCAGAGTTCCTTCGGGAAGGCAGGGACGTGCCGAGGCTCGGCAGTGGAACTGAGCTTTTGCGTCCTGCGAGCATTCGAGCGCCTGGTCCTCGGCATTGTCCCAGTTCTCGTAGCCGCGCCCAAGGGAACCGGCGCGGGACGACCACCACTGCTGCGCGGCGCTGAGCGCCTCCTCCTGTGTTGCGGCAGTTGACTTGCCGCCTTCCACGGGATCGCCGCAGTACTTGCCGGCATATGCTCCCTCGCACACGAGGAGCGCCGCGACGCATGCGGGCAAAAGGCTCGATCTTCGTCTCATGGTTGCGCGTCCTTTCCTTCGCCGTAGCCTAGGGCTTGAGGGTCGTGACCACGATCCCGCGCGGACCGCCCGCGCACTTGATGCGGCGGATCTCCTTCAAGGCGACGAGATCGAGCACTGAGATGTCGTCGGAGAACCAGTTGGCGACATAGGCGCGTGTGCCGTCCGCGCCGACCGCAATCCCCTCGGGGTAGCCTCCGACCTTCATCGAGGAGGGCTCTCCCGCACGGCTCAGCACCGACACCGTGCTCGCCTGCTGGTTGGTGACGAGGACACGCGCGCCGTCGGGCGTCACGGCGGCGCCGTAGGGCATGACGCCGCTCTTTGCCGTCTCCACGACCTCGAGCTTCGCCGTGTCGATGACGGACACGGTTCCACCCTGCACGTTGCCGACGTAGAGGCGTCTCGCATCGGGCGACAAGGCCATGGCGAACGGCGCGCGCCCGACGGGGATCGTCGCGACGACAGCGAGATCGGCCGTGCTTACCGCGCTGACGCTGTCGCTCTCGCGGTTGGCGATGAACAGAAGCCTATCGTCCGGCGTCAGCAGGAGGTGCGCCGGCGCGCGGCCGACCTCGACGACCTGTGGCGTGCCCGAGCCGCCGGCCGCCATCACCGAGACGTGTGCGCCGTTCCAGTCCGCGACGTACATGCGCCCGTCTGTTGCCGCCGCAATGCCGAACGGGGAGCCAGTCACCGAAATCGTGCGCACGACGCGTCGGGTCTTGAGATCGACGACGGAGACTTGGCTAAGGTCGGGATGCGTGACGTAGGCCGCGGCGCCGTCCGGCGCGAGCGCAAAGGCGCCCGGTGCCTTGTCGAGCGCGATGGAGAAGGCCGGAGCGTCCGCGCCGTCCTCGATGGCGGAGAGCAGCGCGCCCGCCTGGCTCAGCACATAGATGCGATCCGCGGCCGCGGCCCGGCTCGCGAGACAGGCGACAATCAGGATGGCTGAGACGAGGGCGCGCATCGTTGCCTCGCTAGCCCTGGCCTTCGACCTTCGCCTTGAGTCCCTTGAGGCCTTCCTGCAAGAACTGAGTCATGGCCTTCACGGCCGCCTCGTCGTTCAGGTTGTCGGGTGGAAAGTTGCTGGTGTCACCGCGGTAGAAGCGGCCGATCCAGGTCACCTCGCTGCCCTCACCCCAGGGCGCGACGGCGATGGTCGCGGAGTAGAAGCTCACCGGAAAGACCTGCACGTTCTCCGTCGCGAGCCGGTAGCCGTAGCTCATGTCCTTGTCGCTGTACTCGTCGAGCCCCTCGACGAGATCGCCGGTCGCGAGCGTGATGGTGCGGGTCGCTCCCGCTGCCGGATCATTGCCGCCGCTCGCCGCCACTTTTTTGATGGCAGGGTTCCAGCTCACGTCGCCGAACTCCTTGAGGGCGGCCCATACCTTGGCGGGCGGCGCGGCGATGGTGATCTTTTCTTCCGCCTTCTGCGGCGTCGGTCCGTGGGCCAGGGCCGGCAGAGCCGCGAAACAGAGCGCCAGTGTCGCCATTGCGCGTGCAATACGTGTCATCGTCGTTCCTCGTCTGGTGTTTCAGGTTCTGAGCACAGCGGCACCGAGCGGAGCTGCGGCGTGGCGTGGGGAATACTTGGCAAGGCGGATGCGGGCGAGCAGCGGCGCGACGTAGACGCCAACCAGCAGCGCCAGGGCCAGCGCGGCGGGAATGGGCCGGATATCGGCGGCGACCTCCACCGGCCGGGCGTGCGCGCTTGCGGCGAGGACTTTCAACAGATCCGGTTGGTCGATCAGGTCGGCGTGAGCAAGCCCTACTCTCGCGGCGAGTTTGGCGAGATGCTCGCTGCGCACGGACGAAAGGTGCTCCTCGCCTTGCGGCATGTCGGTGCCGAAGGGCGCCCACTTGGGGTGATAGCCGGGCCGTAGCTCAGCACCCGGCGGCGGCGAGCCCGAGTGGTTCTCCTGCGGCACGTCCATGGGACCGTAGGTGCCGCTCTCGTTGCCCTCGTCGTCGTGCTTGGGCATCGGCACCTTGTCGCGGCCACCGACGCCGAGCAGCAGGCCTCCGACTGCTCCGGGCTTGCCTTCGAACTCGGGCAAGCCGCCGCCGGGCGGCAAGGGCGGCGCCTCGTGACCGTCGGTCAGGAAGAGGAGGTCGGCCTTGATATCCGTCGCGATCGCAATGGCGTCGTAGACTCCTTTGGCGACCAGGCTGTCACCCTCCCAGGCCATGCGCCAGTCGAGCTCCTTGATGGCGGTCTCGAGGGGGGCGAAGTTCTCGCAAACGTCGACCGGATTGAAGAGCAGGAAGGTGCGGCGTTCGGTGAAGATGCCGAGCCCGAGGCGCGACTGGCACGGGAGCTTGGACAGAAGCGTCTCGAGCTCGGACTTCGCCGCATCAAGGCGGCTCGCGGGCTTGCCGGCCACGCTCATGTCGCGCGTGTTCATGCTGCCCGTGATGTCGACGATGGCGAGGATGTCGTAGACGCCGCGCGTGAGAGCGATGCGCGGTACCACCATGGCAAGCGCGGTCAGAGCCGCCGCCGCGAGCAGGATCCAGAACCGGACGTCCCTCAAGCGCTCACGCATCAGGGTAGCCCCCGCGGAACGCCGGGAAGATCGGTCCAGAGCCGCTTCGGAGCGTCGGGCGGAAGCTCCTCTCCCTCCTGCTCGTAGCCTGGGAAGTCGCGCACAATGCGCATGGCGACGTCGAGGTTGTATTTCGTGTCCCACGCTTCAGGGTCGAGGCGAAGCGCAAGGCGATACTCGTCCTTGGCGAGACGCGTCAGCGGAATGGCTTTGTCGTTATCGCCGCGCTCGACGGCGGCGATGGCGTCGCGGATGCGGGCATTGGCGTGGTTGTAGACGAGGCGGGCGCGCAGCTTCGGGTCTGCCATGACGGAGGAGGCATCGAGCAGCGCCTGCGCCTCCTCGCGGCGGTCGCGCGCTATGAGGAAGGCCGAGCGGGCGACCAGCACCTCGTCCGATGCAGAGCGGGGATCGACGGCGATATCGTCGCCGGCCTTGAGCGCGGCGATGATGGCGTTGTCGCGGTGGATCTCGTACACGCGCCAGGTGAGCGCGGCGAGCGCGCCGATGGACGCGACCAGTGCAAGGGTAAGCGCCACGGTGCGTACCTTGCCCCAGACTGCAAGCACGCCGGCCATCATGCGAGCAAGCCAGGAGTGGGGCGCCTGCCTCATGATCTGCCCTCCGTTGCCGCAACGAGGCGGACTTCGGCGAGCTTGGCGGCGAGAAGCACGAGCATTGCGGCCAGCGCTCCGGCAAAGGCACGCACCGCGAGGTCCTCGTGCGGGATGCGCTCGAAGTAGGTAATTGGGCTGCGCTCGAGCTTTCCGATCTCGGCTATCGCGTCGGCGATGGCCTGGGGGTTCTCCGCCTCGAAGGCGCGATATGTGATCCCGAGAGATTTGAAGAACTTGTCGAGGTGGCGCTCTGGCATCGCCTGGGGCGTGTCCTCCTCGCCGGGCGCCGGCACGGCCGAGATGCCAGGGTTGCCTTCGGTGCGCAGGAACAGCCAGTAGAGATTGATCTTGCGGCGGGCGAAGGCGGCACGCAGCTTGTCCTGCACTTTGCGATCGATGACGGCGGCGCCGTCGGACACGAGCACGATGACGCGGGCCGCCGGGGAGGTGTCGGTCTCCTGCATGTCGAGCGCGAGCGCGAGGCCGCGTCCGACGTTGGTGAAGGCGAGACCAGGGCGATCCATGGCGTCCACGGCAGCGAGCACCGCGGGCTTGTGGTCGGTCATTGGCAAGACGTGCATGGGCGACGTGGAGAATGCCGCCACCCCCACGAGGTCGTGGTCGCGGCGCAGGATGAAATCCTTGAGCAGACGGCGCGCGGCGGCGGACTTGCCCTCCTCGCCGCCTTCCGGCGCCCGACCGGCGAACGTGTTGTCCATGCTCGACGACCTATCAACGAGGAGCACGATGTGGGCGCCTTCGCCGGTTTTCTCGATGGTGCGGCCGAGGCGGTGCAAGCCGCCGATACCGAGGATGAGCGCCGCGATGGCAATGACGCCGGCAATGCGCAGAATCCAATCGATGGCGACGGACAGCGGATCGGCCTCGATGCCGGCCAGCGAGGGGTAGCTCTGCTCCTTTTGCGCCGTGAGCAGCAGCGGAACGAGCATCAACGGCAGAAGCACGAGCACGATAGGCGTCGAGAGGGAGAAATTCATCGCGCTGCCCTCTCTTGGCGGGCGAGCACGGCGGCAAGCTCCTTGAGCTCCGCGGGCGGAAGCTGGATCTCCGCCTCACGCCGGGCGTCGCCGAAAAAGGCGGCGCGCGAAGCCAAGAAGAAATGTTCCATCTGCGAGCGGATGCTGCCGTGCTCGGGATGGTCGGCGAGAAAGCGATCGAGGTCGGCGGCGAGCAGCCGGCGTCCGGCGGCCGTGTCGAAGGCGCGATGCAGGGCAAGGAGCGCCGATCGGTAGCCTTCGGCCCCCCCCGCCGCGAGCGCGCGGCCTATATCACGCACGGCTCTCGAGAACGGACGCGCGGGGCGCTTGTGGAACGGCCACCAGGCGAGATCGCGCGCGAGCAGCGCGAGAAAAAGTGCCGACAGCAACGCCGCGACGAGCGCGGCCGAGCGAAGCGTGCCGGAGCGGCGAAGCTCCGGCTTCACGTCAGGGTGCAGAAAGGTCTCGGACGTCTCGCCGCTTTTTTCCGGGAAGATTTCACGCAGCGGCGACATGAGGAACGTGAACGGCGGAACGCTCGCGGCCTCGGTTCCGTTTGGCCCGCGGATCGTGATCTCGGTCGCGGGGATCGTCTGCTTTCTAGGATCGATCGGCGCATAGAACGTCTGATAGACGAGCTTCAGCCTGTGCAGGCGGCCGTCGCCGTGGCTTACGGCGGTCTGCTCGATCGCGCGCAGCTCCAGCCAATAGTTCGACGGGCCTGTGCGCGGCAGCGAGGCGGCGACGATTTCGTCCTCCCGGCCGGTCTCGATTTCCACCGTGCGCGAGAGCGTATCGCCGAGAAAGTAGCCGAAAGCGCGAGGCTCGACGGTGCGCACCGCACGCACCTCCGCTGCCGCGCGCCCGGCGAGGGCCGTGAGCAGCAGCGGCACAATTACAGCACGCAGCATGGCTCAGGCTCCCGCGGCTAGATGGGCACCAAGTCGGTCCCACGGGATGGCGTCCGTGATTTCGAAAGGCTCGCGGCCGTGGCGCGCCGCGAGCCTGCGAAAAAAGGACCGGCGTGCCTCGATCCTCCTTTGCCATTCGACCTTCAACGCGGGTCGCATGGCAACGAGACGGCGCCGGCCAGTTTCGAGATCCGCAAGCTCGATCAAACCCCAGGAGGGGAGAGCTGCGCTTTCTTGCGAGTCGGCTATGCTTAGGGGAACGACATCGTGCCCCGCGAGCGCGTCGAACAGCGCTTCGAGCTCTGCTTCCGGAAGCAGGAAATCCGACACGACGACGACGAGGTTGCGCTTGCGGCCGACCTTGCGCGCAGCTTCGACGATCCCCGCGGCCGGCTTGGGCTTCGGCACGTAGACCCGCAACCTGGCGACCATGCCGGTCTCGCCCGCGCGCGAGCGGGTCGGGGGGACGCAAAGCTCCTCACGCACCTCGGCATCGGCCGCATAGAGCGCAAACGTATCTCCGGATCGGCGCGCGGCGGCAGCGAATACTTGCGCAAGGTCCGCCGCGAGGCTCATCTTGCGGGCGGTGCCGTGAAAGCCCATCGAGCCCGAGACGTCGAGCAGCATGGTGACACCGATCTGGCTCTTCTCCTCGAAGCGGCGGACGTGAGTCGCCCCGAAGGGGTCGCGCAGGCTCTGGCGCAGGTCGATGCGCCGCGGATCGGGATATTCGAGGAGGGTCGCGAGATCGCGAAAGAGGCCGCCCGCTCCGGACTGCGCGCTGCGATGCGCCCCCTGCCGCAGCGCGCGGCTGCGCCAGACGATGCGATAGGGAAGGTCGACCGGCGGCAGCGTTGCGCTCTCGCGAGGGGTGGTCATGGGACCGGCACCGTCTTGAACAGCGCGTCGATCAGCTCGCGCGCGATCGCGTCGCGGCGCATCTCGTAGACGGGCTCGAAGAAGACGCGATGCGCCATGGTTTCGAAGAAGAGCGCGCGCACGTCCTCCGGCACGGCCATCGATCGCCCGTCGAGCCACGCGGCGACGCGCGCGGCGCGCACGAGATAGGAGATGCCGCGCGGACTCGCACCGGCCGCGACAAGACGCTCGGTGTCGACACCCGGGATCTCGATCCCTGCTGCGCCGGGGTTGCGGACCGCTTGCCAGAGACCGATGACGTAGGTCTCGAAGGTCTCGCTGGTCTTGACGCCGCCCTGGATGGCTTGAGCGACGTCGTTCAGCCGGTCGTAGTCGAGAATGTTTTCCGCGAGCGAGGCGATCAGGCGATCGCCGTCGTGAAATCGCGTATCGAAGGCGAGGGCGCGCCGCGTCGCGGGATCGGACGGCGTCTCGATCGCAATCTCCATCAGGAAGCGGTCGCGCGCGGCGGCGGGAAGCTCGAAGGTCTCCTCGCGCTCGACGCGGTTGCGGTCCGCGAACACGACGAGGTGAGGAAAGTGGAACTCGCGATTGAAGGCGGTGACGCTGCGCTCGGCCATGAGGCGCAGGAGAAGTGAATGCACCTGCGGGCGAGCGCGGTTGATCTCGTTGAAGAAGAAGATGGCGAGGTTCTCGCCGGCGCGCAGCACGGGTCCCTCGTCGACGCGCGGGCGGCCGTCCTCGGCGAGGTAGGTGTGGTAGACGAGATCGCCCGGCATCAGGTCGATGGTGCCTTCGATGCGCTCGTAGGCACCTCCGACGCAGCGCGCCGCGGCGCGCAGCAGCGTGGTTTTGCCGACGCCGACATCGCCTTCCAGCAAGACATGCCCGCGCGCGAACAGCGCAATCGTCAAGAGGCGGATGACGCGATCCTGTCCGACCACCGCCTTCGCAATCTCGGATTCGAACGCCAGGGCGCGGTCGCGCCAAGCGGGCAAGTCGATGCGCCCGGCCGCCTCGCCGGCGTTCATCCCATCGTGCGGCATCAGAACCTCAGGGGCTCGCGCGCCGAACCGCGGCCTCGTTCAAAAGGAGGTGCGGCCGAAGCCGCACCCCAAGAACCCTCGGAGAGGAAGCAGAGCACTGTTGCAAGCGTGGCACTGCAGCCGAGGAAGGCGAAACGTCCTAAGCGACTAGAGCTTCGAGACGTCGTAAACCCACTTGCCGGTCTTCTTGAAATTCTCGGCGCGCTTGGCGTTGCGCGCCGCCTGATCGTCAAGCGCCTTCTGCTGCTTGGCGAGTTCGGCCGGGCTGTGCTTCGGGTCGTATTTAGAGCCAGCGACCTTCTCCGGGTAGCCGGGCTTCGGCTCCCAGCAAACGCCGGCGGCCTTGCACTTGGTGCCGTCGTAAGCACCGGCAACGCCAGCGCCGATGGCAAGGATCACCGCGCTTGCGGCGAGCGTCACAAAAGATTTCTTCATGGGTCAGTTCCTCCAAATCCACGTCTTCGTCTTCGGGCGGTTCGTTCCGCCTCGTCACCCGCACGTCGCCCAATGCGCCTCGTTGAGGCGCGCGTTCGGCTAGTTTGCGGATACTTTGCACTCGCCCGGGTTGGCCGGAGCAGCAGCTGTTTGCGTGCTCTCCCCGCCGTCCTGGGACGCGTGTTCCGGCGCCTTGTAGGGGGCAAAGCTCTTCCTCTGCTCCTCGGTCAGCCACTCGGCATCCTTGGGGTCACCGGTGTAGAGGTGACGGATCCAGGCCATCGCCTTCAAAATCTCGTCGAGCTGCAGATCATTGTGCGGTCCCATCATGCCCTGGGCGCCGCCGTAGATCGTCTCGAAGAGGCCCTTGTCGGTCGTGTTCTTCGGATAGGTCCAGTACGAGTCGTTGAGACCGGGACCGACCTTCCCCTCGCCGACATGGCCATGGCAGCCCGAGCACGACGTGAGGTAGATTTCCTCACCCTTCGGCAGGCAGCTCTTGACCTCGTTGTAGAGGTTGATGCCGCTCTCCAGGAACGTCTTGACCGCCTCCGTGTCCCGGCCTTCGGGATTGGCCGTCTCGAGCACCTTCAGATCCTCTCCCGTAATCGTGTTGCGAAATTCATCGGCCGACACGCTCGAACCAGCGAACGCGCCGACCACGAACAGGGCCGACGCCCAAAGTGCCTTGCTTCTCGTCTTCATACCCAGGTCGCTACTCGCCGTTTCTGTTTGTGTTTTGCTGCCAGTCAGCGCTCATGAGCGCGGCAGGCCGGTCACAAGGGGGATGCCTTCTTCCTTCAGGACTTCCTCGATCTGAGGCTTCGCCTTCTCGAGCGCGAGGTCGAGCGCGGCGAGCAAGGCGGTATCGTCCTTGCGCACGCCGAGCGACTGGTCGAAATGGTGCGGAACCTTCTCGCCATCGGGGCGCACGTTGTTGTCGGGGATGACGGTGAGGAAAAGCTGGCTCGAGGCAGATCGG
>JBFXEP010000028.1:0-14738 GCA_050179995.1 Hyphomicrobium sp. | reverse complement strand
GGCCGACCGCGGTGACGGAGATCCCGCGCTGGCCGAACTCCTTCGAGGCCGCCCGAGTGAAATGCTCGACCGGCGCCTTGGCACCGGCGTAAGTCGAGTAGAACGGCGTGTAGGCGCCGAGCAGCGAGGTCACCAGCGTGACGAGCTTGCCGTTGTCGGCGAGATGCTTGCCCGCCTCCTTGATGAAGAAGAACGCCGTCTTGGAGTTGATGGCGAACATCTCGTCATATTCGGCCTCGCTGATCTCCGAGAACGGCTTCTTGAGCACCTTGCCGGTGGTGTTGATCGCGATGTCGAGCCTGCCGAAGGCGGCGAGCGTCTCGGCGAACAGCTTTTCGACCGCGCCGGCCGTGGTCAGGTCGCCGCTGAGAACGATGGCCTTGGCGCCGGCCGCCTGCACGGCTGCGGCGGTTTCCTCGGCGGCAGCCTTGGACGATGGGCTGTTGTAGTGGATAGCCACGCCTGCTGCGCCCTGGGCTGCCAAGTCGTGGGCGATCAGACCCCCGAGGTTTTTGGCGCCACCGGCGATGAGCACGGTTTTGCCCTTGATGCTGTGGTCGGCCATAGGTGGGGTCTCCTTGTGGGGGTAGGGGGAAACGAACCGGCATGGGCGCCGGTACTGATGAACACCCAAAAGTTAGCTCGTCTGGCCTTGGCGAATAAAGAGGCCTATGGTGACTTCACTTGTCGCAAAACGCGAACAGTGGTGCCGCTTGGACCGGATCGATCTGCTTCGAATTTTCGCTCGCGTGGTCGAATGTGCGAGCTTCACGCGGGCTGCGAACACGCTGCAGATGCCGCGCTCGTCGGTTTCGACGGCGGTGAGCGAGCTCGAGGCCCTGGTCGGCACGCGGCTCATGCATCGCACCACCCGCAGCGTCGCCCCAACCCAGGACGGCAGCGCCTTCTATGAACGCTGCGTGCGGCTCATCGCCGATTTCGAGGAGACCGAAGGGCTGTTCCGGCAGTCGTCCGCGAGGCCGCACGGAAAGCTCAGGGTGAGCGTCCCCGGGCGTCTCGGACGCCTCGTCATCGCGCCCGCGCTGCCGGCGTTCCTCTCGCGCTATCCCGATGTCGAGATCGAGCTCGGCGTCACGGACCGCGCCGTTGACCTCGTCCAGGACAACTTCGATCTGGCGCTGCGCGTCGGCCCTCTGCAGGACTCGGGCCTGATCGCCCGCAAGGTCGGCGATCTCGTTCTCCTGAACTGCGCCAGTGCTGCGTATCTCGCGGAGCGCGGGGTCCCGACGACGGTTGCGGACCTGGCGCAGCATCTCGCCGTCAAATACGCCTCTCCGACGACGGGCCGCACCGAGGATTGGGAGTACGTCGCGGACGGCGAGGTGAAAAGTCTGGCGCTGCCGGGACGCGTCACCGTCAACAGCGCGGAAGCCTACATCGCCTGCTGCCTGGCCGGGCTCGGCCTCATCCAGATACCCGCCTACGACGTCCTCGATCATCTGCTGGCCGGCGAGCTGGTCGAGGTCATGCCCGGACTCAGGGCTGAGCCCATGCCGGCGACGCTCCTCTACGCGCACCGCCTGCATCTCTCCCGGCGCGTTCAAGTCTTCATCGAGTGGCTGCTCGGCGTCCTGCAGGAGCGCGTCATGGATGCGCAGGTCGTGGCGACGTCGCGCCGGTGATGTTTCATGATAACATTGCGCCATTTTGGGAGGTCGCAATGAGAAAAAGCTTGAGTAGCCCGCTTCCGGTCATAGCTGCTGCGGTCGCCGCTTTGGGCTTCGGTGTCGCCTACGCGGAAAGCACTACCGCCCCGGCGCTCACCGAGGACGAGTGCCGGGCCATTTGGAACACGGCCGCCGGACGCGCGGAGCTCTCCGCCGACGGCGCCAAGCCCTATATCGACAACTTCGAAAGCGTCGACACCAATCGCGACAGGAAAGTCTCGAACGCCGAGTTCCGGGCCGGCTGCAAGGCGGGCCTGGTTCACAAGCTGCACCGCGTCGAGTAGCAGGCTTTCTTTGCAGCAGGTTGCTTCGCGGCCAGCCGGGCACAGCGTTTAGATATGGGCGCTGGAGGAATGATCTTTCGCTACTGCGGAGCCACCCCCGCCGCGCTAGCATCGCGAATCACAATCGCGGGGAGCACGGCATGCAGCAGCCAGCCGATTTGCTTGCATCAATCCTTGGGCTTGGTCGCCGCACAGCGATCGTCGACATCGGCGCCAATCCGATCGACAGCGACCCGCCCTACAAAAGGATGCTGTCTTTGGGCCTTTGCGATCTGATCGGTTTCGAGCCGCAGACAGATGCGCTTACCCAGCTCAACGCCAGGAAAGGCCCGCACGAAACCTATTTGCCTTACGCGGTGGGCGACGGCCAGGAGCACACGCTTCATATCTGTCTGGCTTCCGGCATGGCGAGCCTGCTCGAGCCTGATCCGCAAGGTCTTGAGCTCTTCCCTGAGTTTCCCAGATGGGGGTCGGTTCAGGGCAAGGAGACGATGGCCACCGTCCGCCTGGACGACGTTGCTGAGATCACGGACATAGACTTTCTCAAAATCGACGTGCAGGGCGGCGAGCTGTCCGTCTTCAGGGGCGGGCGAGCGAAGCTCGCGAAGGCCGTCGCCATTCAAACCGAGATCTCCTTCATTCCTCTCTACAAGAACCAGCCTCCGTTCGGCGAAATCGACATCGAGCTGCGAAGCTTGGGCTTCGTGCCTCATACGTTTGCAGCCCTCAATCGTCGCATGCTCGCACCCCTAAGGGGCGCTTCACCGTTCGATCACTTGAACCAGCTCATGGAAGCCGACATCGTGTACGTGCGTGATTTTCGCGACATGGCCAGCATGAGCAAGGACCAGCTCAGCCAGCTCGCGATGATTGCCCACCACGTCTACAAGTCATTCGATCTGACCGTACGCTGCTTGGTGCAGCTCGCCACGCTCGGATCGGTCCAGAGCATCAACATCGAGAATTACATAAACGCCGTGCGCTCCGGTTCCTTTACCTGACATCCGGCATTTTGAATCGCGCCCGCTGGGTTACGGCGCGACGAAGCTTGCTGCGCTCGGCGGGCGTTCCGCCGAGCGCAAGCCCACCACCGGTTACGACTGCTTCTTCTTGGCGGCGACGTGCGCGACCTTCTGCGTCTGCCCGTGCTTGGCGTGGTGTACGGCCCTGTGGGTGATGCGGGCCTGCGGCGCCGCCTGCTGGCTCATGGTCATGGGCTTGCCGCCGTTCTGCTCGGTCCAGAAATCCCAGTTTCCGGGATCACCGTTGCCATAGCCGAGGTAGGCGGCGTTGGCGGCCGGGACAGCGGCAGCGGCGAGCACGAGCGTTGCGGCGAGGGCGGCACCGAGCTTGTTCGAGATTGGGGTCATGATCTTACTCCTGCGAATAGGGCGCGCCGGCATGAGCCGCCGGTGTTGGCCGGGCATCAGCGCCGAATGCGCGCTGATTGAAACGCAGGTGTTGGCGCAGGGGAGAACAGGCAAGGGCCAACGCCGTTGCCTACGGAAATGTATGCCTGCGGAAAGTTCGCCTTGCGGCGTCAGGTCTCGGGAGGCCGCGCAGCTAGCGAAGGATTACGCCGTCTTGTATGTCCGCGACGGCGGCCCGGGCTTCCCCAGGAACTCCAAGCCGATCTGCTGCCCGCGCGCCCAGGCGACGCGGCACTTGATCTCGTGCTTCTCCGAGTCGAGGTAGAGCACCAGGCCGTTTATCAGCAGCGCCGGCTTGATGGCTTCGCCACCGACGATCTCGACGCGCGCCCCGCCGAGCGACATGTCCTTGACCACCACGTTGCGCGGCGTGATGAGCTTGTCCGACCAGACGCTCCCGCTGCGCATCCGCTGCGGCACGCGCCTGGTGGAGCGCTTGTCGGCACTTTTGCGCTTGCCCGAGGCGTTCGGACCCGGCTTCTGCTCGCCGAACAGCGTGCCTTTGATGGTGTCGAGGAACGACATGTCACGTGTGCCCTGCGTCGCGGCGTCGGTCACCGCTCGTGGTCAGTCAGTGAACATACGATAGCGCGCGCAGAGTTTAAGAATTCTTAACCGACAAACCCCGGCGCGGGCTCGCCACAGGCGGGATCAGAGCCGCTGTGCGAGCCAGTCGGCGAGCGAGCCGGGCAGGAAGCGTTTACCCGCGGCCGCGAGGTAGGTGGGCACGGTCACCATGTAGTGCCGCCTGGGTCGCGGGCTTTCCACGGCGTGGACGAGCTTTAGGGCCACTGCCTCGGGCTCGAGCTTGAAGGTCGCTCTCCCGCCGGCTTCCATGGCGGCAAGGCGCGCGCGATACGTCTCCCGGTGCGCCGAGCCGTCGATATCGATCGTCGCCCGGAAATTGGCGAGCGCATGCTCGACGAACCGCGAGCGGATCGGCCCCGGCTCGATGATCGAGACGTGAATCCCCGTGCCCCCGAGTTCGTGGCGCATGGCGTCGCTCAAGGCTTCGAGCGCGGCCTTCGAGGCGCAGTAGGCGCCGCGATAGGGCACCGCTAGGAAGCCGAGCACCGACGAGCATTGCACGATGCGCCCGCGCCCCGCGGCGCGCATGGCGGGTATGAGCCGCCGCGTGAGGTCGTGCGTGCCGATCACGTTCACCGCGAGCTGGCGGCTGAGGAGATCAGGCGTCAGATCCTCGACCGCGCCCACCTGCCCATAGGCCGCGTTGTTGAAGAGCGCGTCGAGGTTGGCGTCGGTGAGCTGCAGGGTCTCCTCGGCACAGGCCGCGATCGAGGCCGCGTCGGCAAGATCGAGGGGAAGCGCTTCGACGCCCACCTCGTCCCGGAGCATTGCGCGGTCCGCTTCGCTGCGCGCCGTCGCCAGCACCCGCCAGCCGCGCGCCTTGAGCATCCGCGCCGAGGCGAGCCCGATGCCCGACGAGCAGCCGGTGATGAGAATGGTCCCCTGCATCATACACCGACCACTAGCGGGAGACGTTGCGGATGGGAAGACCGGCCCGAAAAGATCAGTCCGCAGACGAGCCGCGTCGAATTTGCTATGACCAGGAAACCGGACGCGACGGCCACCGGGGGGGATTGTCAGTGGCGGACATTTTCATCAGTTATTGCCAGGCCGACCGCATGTTGGTGGAACGGCTGTCGGCGGACCTCCAAGTCCAAGGCTGGACGACGTGGTGGGATAAAAGTCTTTCTGCCGGAGAAAAGTACCGCGACGAAATTACGAGAGAGCTGCTCGGGGCGCGCGCTGTCATCGTGCTCTGGACCGAGGCCAGCGTAAAGTCCGACTGGGTGCGCGCCGAGGCCGGCCGCGCCAAAGCCGATGCCAAGCTCATCCCGGTGAAGGGGCCGGGAATTGGTTATGACGCCATCCCGATGCCGTTCGGTGAAATGCACACGGAAAATCTGGGCAACCAGGATCTGATCCGCGCTGCAATCCTCGCGCAGCTCACCAAGCCCGAGGTCAAACCGACACGGCTGACCATGGCGGCGGGAGCGGTTCGCTACGAGTTCCTCACGTGGCTGGGCATCATCGGCGGCGCGATCACGCTCTTTTCTCACCTCAAGGGCGTCATCCAGCTCGCCGACTGGGCGAACGTGATCGTGCAGCGATGGTCGGCGTGGACTCACGCCGCGTGGGCGTGGCTGTTCTCGTGGATCAGGCTGGAGATACCTCCCGAGCTGGCTCAGTTCCTGACGTTCTTCGCGTTCGCGCTCTCGACCATTGCCGGCGCGAGAATTGCGTCGATGATGTCGCGCGATCCTGCAGATCGAGGGCCCGAGCTATCGGGTTTTGCGCTGAGCAAGGTCGGCCTTCTCGTACTTGTGCCCGCCTCCGTCGCAGAGTTCGCTCTTCACCGCCTGCCTTTCGGGCCGATCTCGGCGTCGGTGGAAATCGATTTCAGCTTTGACCCGTTGCCCGTCCTCCTGGCCGTGGTTTGCCTCATCGGTATTCTTGTCGGCGGCGTCCGCCATTGGATCACGCCGTCGAGACCGACTGCCGGTCGCCCCATCTCGAGAACCATGTGGTTCCTCATCCCATTGGCGACCTGTTTGACGGTCTTGGCCTCGGCGGTCTCATTCAAGGATATCGCGCGGGATCTGGTTCTCGACGAGAGGTACAGTACGCTAGTTTTTCTGGCTCTCGCGCCATTGGATCTGATCAACGCCTGCGCGATTTTCGCGGCATTTTCGGTCGCATTGAGCAGCGACCGCCCTGGGGCAGGGTTGTTTGTGGCTCTGTATGCACCTTTTCCGGTCATCATGCTGGGGGTGCCTATCGTCGAAAAATATACAGCCTACTCCGAACTAACCGGTGTGGCCCAATCGTTGGAGTCGATCTGGAATGCCTGGCTGTTGACGATACCTCTGGCGCTGTGCCTCGCGCGCGCACGCCGCCTCAATCGGCGGTTCCTGTTCATGCTGATGGGGTTGCTCGCGCTCGGCGCTCTCAACGAGGTTTCAAAGCTGGATTTGGCGCAGTATTTCTGATCGCGCCAAGCCTGCCGCTCATTTGTCCTCGAGCAACCGCCGCGCAATCACCTGCGCCTGGATCTCGGCCGCGCCCTCGAAGATGTTGAGGATGCGCGCGTCGCAGAGCACGCGGCTGACCGGATACTCGAGCGCGAAGCCGTTGCCGCCGTGGATCTGCAGCGCGTTGTCCGCGTTGGCCCAGGCGACGCGCGCGCCCAAGAGCTTCGCCATGCCGGCCTCGAGGTCGCAGCGGTGCCCCTCGTCCTTCTCGCGCGCCGCGAAGTAGGAGAGCTGGCGCGCCACCATGGTCTCGACGGCCATCATCACCACCTTGTTGAAGACGCGCGGGAACGAGTAGATGGGCTTGCCGAACTGGATGCGCTCAAGCGCGTACTTGAGCGCCAGGTCCATGGCGCACTGCGCCACGCCGACCGCGCGCGCCGCCGTCTGGATGCGCGCCCCCTCGAAGGTGTTCATGAGCTGCTTGAAGCCCTGTCCCTCCGCGCCGCCGAGCAGGTTCTCTGCCGGCACCTCGAACCCGTCGAAGGAGATGTCGTACTCCTTCATGCCCCGATAGCCGAGCACCTCGATCTCGCCGCCCGTCATCCCCTTGGCCGGGAACGGCTCCTCGTCCGAGCCGCGCGGCTTCTCGGCGATGAACATCGAGAGGCCCTTGTAGCCCTTCTCGTCCGGGTTGGTGCGCGTCAGCACCGTCATGATGTCGGCGCGCACGGGGTGCGTGATCCAGGTCTTCTGCCCGGTGATCTTGTAGACGCCGCCGGCCTTCACCGCGCGCGTCTTGAGCGAGGCGAGGTCCGAGCCCGTGTTGGGCTCGGTGAACACGGCGGTGGGCAGCCATTCGCCACTGGCGATCTTGGGGAGATATTTCTCCTTCTGCGCATCCGTGCCGTTGGCGAGGATCAGCTCGCCCGCGATCTCGGCGCGCGTGCCGAGCGAGCCGACGCCGATGTAGCCGCGCGAAAGCTCCTCCGAGACCACGCACATGGCGAGCTTGCCGAGGCCGAGCCCGCCGTACTCCTCGGGCAGCGTCAGCCCGAACACGCCGAGCTCGGCGACCTTCTCGATGATCTCGATCGGGATGTAGGCATTGGCGAGGTGCCACTCGTGCGCGTTGGGCGCCACCTCCGCCTGCGAGAAGTTGCGCATCTGCTCTTGGATGGCGGCCATCGTCTCGTCGAGGCCGGAGTTGCCGAACGTCGTCGCGCCCTGCTGGTGCTCGATCAGCTCGGCGAGCCTGGCCTTGACGCTCTCCGCGCTGCCGGCCGCCACCACATCGGCGATGGCGTCCTCGTAGGCTCGGATCTCCGCCCGTGCGACGCCGAGCCCCTCCGGGCGGATGATCTCGAGCTGGCTCATGGGGATGCCACCCGCCACCTGGGCGCCGTACTCGGCGAAGGCGGCGATGAGGAGAAGCTGCTCGATCTCCCCGAGGTTGCCCTCGTCCTTGAGGCGCGCCGCCCACAGGTTCATCTGGCGCAGCGCCTCGACGGTGGTCGCGAGCCAGGCGAGCCCGTGCGCCGCGTGCTGGGCCGCATCGATCCCGCCGGCCTTGTCGATCTTGCCTTTGACCCCGCTCTTGGCGAGGCCGAGGATGCGGTCGGCGGCTTCGACCACCTGGGCTGTCCGCGCGATCAAGCCCGCCGGGCCCGCCTCGAGAAGGTTGCCCTCGGACTCCACCGTCACCACCGCCATCGACCCGTCCTCCGCTCACCCGTGTTGTGGGGAAATGTTCTCGTTTTTTGCCGGGCCGAGAGCCCGCCGTTGCAGAAATCATCTGCGAGTCTTGGAGCCCGCCCGTCAAGACCATCTCGCGCATCCGCGACAGGAACGCACGGGGCCGCAGCGGCAGGTGCGGCGTAACAGTCAAGCGGCACGTTAACGGCAAGCGATCTTTGCCGCCGGACGTGGCATCCACGACATGGACCGGAAGCGGCGCCCTGGGTAGGGTCTCGCCTCGACTTCAACCAAAACTGACGCCAGATTGCCTGGAAATGAAGCGCTACGGAACACTGCTGACCGCCATCTATCGACTCTACGAGCATTCGGGCTTTGCCATGGCGGGCGCGGTGGCATTTTCTTTTGTCGTCTCCTTGTTCCCCTTCTGCATTTTTTTGGGAGGCCTCGCGGGTCTTCTGTTCGGCGGCCCGGATTTGGCGGCGGAAGCCGTTTCGCAGCTTTTCAAGAACCTGCCCCCCGCCGTGGCCGAGGCGTTGGCGCCCCAGATCGAAGCCATCATGGGCCAGACCCGCATCGACCTCCTGACCTTCGGCGGCTTTCTCGCCCTCTTCTTCGCGACCAGCGCCGTCGAGACGCTGCGCGCGGCCCTGAACGGCGCCTATCGCGTGTCCGAGACGCGCCCCTATCCGGTGTGCCTCGGCCTCAGCATGCTGCTCGTCCTGATCAGCGGCGCCTCGATGCTGGTGCTGACCTGGGCGGTCGTCGTCGGCCCCGCGCTTGCCGCGCAGTTCGAGCCGTCATGGGTCGAGCCGTCGCTGATCCGGTCGTTCGTCGATTCGACCTGGCTCGCGCCCGTGGTGCGCTATGCGCTCGGCGCCGTCGTCATCGGCACCCAGCTTCTCGCCTTCCACCTCTGGCTCGCGGCCGGCGAGCGCCGCCTGGCCGACGTCTGGCCCGGCGTCGCGCTCTCGGTCGTGCTCTGGCTCACCATCGCGGCGTTCTACTCGTACTATCTCTCGATCAGCAATTACGCCCGCTTCTATGCCGGCCTCTCGCAGCTCATGGTGGCGATGATCTTCTTCCAGGTGACGGCCATTATCATTCTCCTCGGCGCCGAGCTCAATCGCGGCATCATGGAGCTGAAGAAGCTTTCCAACGGCAATCATGCGGCAAATGGAGATTGATCAGATGCCGCGGCCCGATGCCTGGACCTGGATTGCATTGCCGTCTGCTGCGTCGAACAAAAGGTAGCCATGCCGACACATACTAGTGCGATCGCGAAGGCAACCTGATGGAACCCAATGCGCAGCCCTCCGAGACATTGAACCCCTGGACCGCAATTTGGTGGAAGCCGCAGGCGGCCATCGACGCTGTTGTGCGTCGCGAGGGCAGGTCGTACACGCTGGTGCTGGCGGCGTTGATGGGGAGTGCGACCGTTATCGGCGGCGTCGCCCTCGTCCCCAATCTCCATTGGTTTGCCGTCGTTGCCTTCGCGATCCTGGTTGGCCCTCTGGCTGGGCTGATCGCGCTTTATGTCGATGGCGTTCTCTTGTCCTGGGTCGGCCGCGCCCTCGGAGGTCGCGCAAGCCAGAGCACGTTGCGCACGGCCATTGCCTGGTCCGCGTTGCCGAGCATCGCGGCCTTGCTGATCGTGCTCGGCGCGATCGCCATCTCTAAGCAGAACTTTCTCCGCGCTTACGCTGCACCAGATAGTGTGGACGATCCCGTTCTTTTTTCCGTGGTACTGATTGCAGGGCTGCTGCCGCTGTGGGCAATTTTCCTGAGAATCCGCACCGTCGGCGCCGTGCAGCGCTTCGGCGTCGTCCGCGCGACGGCAAACGTCGCGGCGTCCCTTCTTGTGATCCTGGCGGTCGCGGCTGCGATCAGGACCCTCCTGTTCCAGCCCTTCTCGGTTCCATCGACTTCGATGGAGCCGGCTATACGCTTCGGCGATAACTTTTATGCCGACAAGCGCAGCTATGGATTGAGCCGCTACTCTTTCCCGTTGGACGCGGGCTTCGAGGGGCGCTTTGGCGCGGCGGCGCCCCTGCGCGGAGACATCGTCGTCTTCAAGCTGCCGAGCGACCGAAAAGTCGATTACATCAAGCGCGTCATCGGACTACCCGGAGACGAGGTTTTGATGAAGCACGGCGTGCTGTACATCAACGGCACGCCAGTGCCGAAGCGCCCGATGGGAGACGTCACCGTAGAGACCGGGAACGGTCGCGCTTACACGGTTCCATCTTTCGAGGAAACTTTGCCAGAAGGCAGGAAATTCGTCGTCCTCGAGGTGGAATCGGACGGCCCCTTCGACAACGTAGGCCCGTTCAAGGTAGAGGCGGGCCACTACTTCGTGATGGGTGACAACCGCGACAACTCGTCGGACAGCCGGTCGATCGACCAGGTCGGCCTGGTCCCCGCCGACAACATCTTTGCGCGCGTCTCGATCGTTTACTTTTCTGCCGGCGAACTCCGTGACCCGACCAGCCCGGCGCATGCATTCGACAACATTCGTTGGGACCGGATGCTGGTCACGCCGAAATAAAAAAGCGCGGCATCGCTGCCGCGCTTCTGTTGCCTGCTGCCGGTTGCCCGCTGCCTTGCGTATCAGTCCGCGCCGAAGCGCGACTGGCTCGCCTCGAGCACGTCCTCGAACGTTCTGAGCCCCGTGGTGGGCGCCGAGACGAGCACCGCCATGTTGCCCGGCTTGTGCTCGTTCTTGAGCATGCGCATGTGCGCCTTCGGAATCTGCGCCCAGGAGAACACCTCCGACATGCAGGGGTCGATGCGCCGCTCGACCACGAGCTTGTTGGCCTGGCTCGCCTGCTGCAGGTTGGCGAAGTGGCTGCCCTGCACGCGCTTCTGGTGCATCCAGAGATACCGCGCGTCCATGGTGAGGTTGTAGCCCGACGTGCCGGCGCAGATCACCACCATGCCGCCGCGCTTCACCACCTGCACCGAGACCGGGATCGTCGCCTCGCCGGGGTGCTCGAACACCATGTCGACGTTGACGCCCTTGCCGGTGATGTCCCAGATCGCCTTGCCGAAGCCGCGCATCTCCTTGAGCCAGGTATTGTACTCCGGCGTGCCGACCTTCGGCAGCTGGCCCCAGCACTTGAAGTTCTTGCGGTTGATGACGCCCTTGGCGCCGAGCTGCATGACGAAGTCGCGCTTGTCGTCTTCCGACACCACGCCGATGGCGTTGGCGCCCGAGGTGGCGCAGAGCTGCACCGCGAACGAGCCGAGACCGCCCGACGCGCCCCAGACCAACACGTTGTGGCCCGGCCTGAGCACGTGCGGACGATGCCCGAACAGCATGCGGTAGGCGGTGGCGAGCGTCAGCGTGTAGCAGGCCGCCTCCTCCCACGTGAGATGCCTCGGCCGCTCGAGCAGCTGGCGATCCTGCACGCGGCAGAACTGCGCGAAGCTGCCGTCCGGCGTCTCGTAGCCCCAGATGCGCTGGCTGGGCGAGAACATCGGGTCGCCGCCGTTGCACTCCTCGTCGTCGCCGTCGTCCTGGTTGCAGTGGATGACGACCTCGTCGCCGACCTTCCAGCGCTTCACCTTGGCGCCGACCGCCCACACGATGCCGGACGCGTCCGAGCCCGCCACATGATACGGGTTCTTGTGCACGTCGTTGATCGGCGAGATCGGCGTGCCGAGCGAGGCCCAGACGCCGTTGTAGTTGACGCCGGCGGCCATCACGAGCACCAGCACGTCATGGCTGTCGAGCTCCCATGTGGGCAGCACCTCGACCTGCATGGCCGTGTCGGGCTCACCATGGCGCTCCGCGCGGATGGCCCACGCATACATGTTTTTCGGCACGTGGCCGAGCGGCGGAATCTCGCCGATCTCGTAGAGGTCTTTCTTGGCCTCAACCAGCTGAGGCGCAGCCGGAGTGGTGCTGCCTTTGGTTGCGGCGCTTTGGCTCGACATGCTCTCGTCTCTCCCTGACGCGATTGGAGGTCCCCCGAAGGTCGGTCGGTTTCGCCGTCTCTGGCCGTCGCTTGCGTTCGTCCTGGCCGCATCGCGAAGGCGGTCTCGCACGGGTGGCGTGGACCGGGAGGGGCGCTCCTCCGTACCTTTCGGCCTCGTTTCAAGCACTTTTTCGCGCCGCAATAAAGAGTTTGTCGCGAGGATGTCACCGACCGGTGCTCGGCGGCTTCCGCGCCCGCCCCGCAGCGGCGGCCCGGTGCTTTCCAGCCGTTAAGTAAGTCCCTACGAACTATTAATGAAATGAGGGTACGCACCATGACCGAACGGCCCCTGCGGCCCGCGTTCAGGGAAGCCTCTCGCATGCGCTACGAGGACGCTGTCCACGTTCTGACCGGCATCGCCGCCGCCGACAGCACCGCCTACTGGGTGGTGGGGGCGCTCACCCTCCTCGTGTTCCTGGTCATGTGGACCATGCTCCCCCTGAAGAGCCTGGCCATGCTTTTTGCCCCGGCGATGTTCTGGTCCGGGCTCACCGGCCTCTACACCGCAACATGGATGGGCTTCGCGGTCAGCCCCGACAAGGCCGCCAACATCGCCGGCACCTCGGCCCTCGGCATGATGGTCGGGCTCGTCGTCATGACCCTCATCACCCATGCCGTGATCGGCGCCACCCGCATCAGCGCGCGGACCATCGTCGTCCCTGCCGTGCCCACGATCCGTGCAACACGCCGCGTCTAGAGTGCTTCCGGAAAAGCATGTCCTCGGACTTGATCCGGGGATGGGAACCGGTCATGGCGAAGCCATGCGAGCAACCAAGTCCGATAAGAAGCACGACAAGACAAGGACCTAGAGGCTTTCCGCGAAAGCGGACAGGCGCTAGGCGCGAAACCTCTCTTCCCGTGACGAATTAGAGACTTTTGCCTTGCACCCGGCGGCCGGTACGCTATGGGGAAATTTGGAGTGCGGGCGAGGATCTGAGCATGTCGGAGAAAAAGGCCACTGGCGCGTCGAGCAAGGGCCCCGAGCGGGACAAGCCCTGGCTGTTCCGCACCTACGCCGGCCACTCCAACGTGGCGAAGTCGAACGCGCTTTATCGGAGTAATCTGGCCAAGGGCCAGACCGGGCTCTCCATTGCCTTCGATCTGCCGACCCAGACCGGCTACGACAGCGACTACGAGCTCGCGCGCGGCGAGGTCGGCAAAGTCGGCGTTCCCGTTTCACATCTCGGCGATATGCGCACGCTGCTCGACGGCATTCCGCTCGACCAGATGAACACGTCGATGACGATCAACGCCACCGCGGCGTGGCTGTTGTCACTCTATATCGCCACCGCCGACGAGACGGGCGCGCCGCGCACCAAGCTCACGGGCACGATTCAAAACGACATCATCAAGGAGTATCTCTCTCGCGGAACCTACGTGTTCCCGCCGGAGCCCTCACTGCGGCTGATCAAGGACACGATCGTCTTTTCCTACAAGGAAGTTCCGAAGTGGAACCCCACCAACGTCTGCTCCTACCATCTGCAGGAAGCCGGCGCGACTCCCGTCCAGGAGCTCTCCTACGCGCTCGCGACCGGAATCGCCGTGCTCGACACGGTGAAGGCTTCGGGCGAGGTGCCGGATGAGGATTTCGGCACCGTCGTCGGCCGCGTTTCGTTCTTCGTCAACGCCGGCATGCGCTTCATCACCGAGATCTGCAAGATGCGCGCCTTCGGCGAGCTCTGGGACGAGATCACGCTTGAGCGCTACGGCGTCGCCGACGCCAAGAACCGCATGTTCCGCTACGGCGTGCAGGTGAACAGCCTCGGGCTCACCGAGCCGCAGCCCGAGAACAACGTCTACCGCATCCTGCTTGAAATGATGGCCGTCACGCTGTCCAAGAACGCCCGCGCCCGCGCCGTCCAGCTCCCGGCCTGGAACGAGGCGCTCGGACTGCCCCGTCCCTGGGATCAGCAGTGGTCGCTCCGGATGCAGCAGATCGTCGCCTACGAGACGGATCTGCTCGAGTACGGCGACATCTTCGACGGCTCCGCCGAGATCAGGCGCAAGGTGGATGAGCTCAAGGAGCAGGCGAAAGCCGAGCTCGCCACCATCGATCGCATGGGCGGCGCCATCGCCGCCATCGACTACATGAAGCGGCGCCTGGTCGAGAGCAACTCGGCGCGTCTGCGCCAGATCGAGAGCGGCGACCTGGTCGTGGTCGGCGTCAACCGCTGGACCGAGACCGAGCCGTCGCCGCTCACCGCCGGCGAGGGCGCCATCATGGTGGTCGATCCCGCCGTCGAGGCCGAGCAGGTGGAGCGGCTCAAGGCCTGGCGCGCGGCGCGCGACGCCAAGGCGGTCGGTAAGGCGCTGGCGGATCTGGAATCCGCGGCCAGGGAAGGCCGCAACATCATGGACAGCTCGATCGCCTGTGCCAAGGCCGGCATCACGACCGGCGAATGGGGCACCACGCTGCGCCGCGTCTTCGGCGAGTACCGCGCGCCCACCGGCGTCGCCCAGGCCGCGCCCGAGCGCGCGGGCACCGAGCTCGACAGCGTGCGTGCCGCCGTCGATGCGGTTTCCGCCAAGCTCGGCCGGCGCATCAAGTTCCTGGTCGGCAAGCCCGGCCTCGATGGCCATTCCAACGGCGCCGAGCAGATCGCCGTGCGCGCGCGCGATGTCGGCATGGAGGTGGTCTACGAGGGCATCCGGCTGACGCCGACCC
>JBFXEP010000027.1:0-14880 GCA_050179995.1 Hyphomicrobium sp. | reverse complement strand
TTATCAGGTGTCGTCGTTTCAAAGGCATTTTTGACCAGGAGATTTGACGCATGACTGATCGATCTCTGAAGGCGCTTGCCGCGGCCCCCTTCCTCGCCATTGTCTCCGCGCTGCCCGTGATGGCCGCAGACGCGGCCACCGAAGTCCCCAAGGTTTCCGATCCCGTCACCCACGCCAACCTGTCCATCTACTTCGTCAAGGGGCCGTCCGATCCCGGCCCCGTGCCGCTGACCCTCGACGAGGCGCTCGAAAAAGGCAGCGTCAAGGTGCACGAGACGCAGCAGGTGAGCGAGCTCGAGATCGAGAACACCGGCGATAGCGCGGTCTTCGTGCACGCCGGCGACATCGTGAAGGGCGGCCAGCAGGATCGCGTGCTGACCGTCACCATCCTCGTCCCGCCGAAGTCAGGCCGCGTGCCGATCGCCTCCTTCTGCGTGGAGCGCGGCCGCTGGACCGCGCGCGGCAGCGAGGAGGTCGCCACCTTTGCGAGCTCGAAGGCGTTCATGCCCTCGCTCGAGGGCAAGCGCGCCATGCGCACGGCGCAGAAGGCCGAGGCCATCGCGGCCCTTGCGGCCGATCCTTCGGCGACCGGCTCGACGGCTGGCGTGGACGCTGGCGCCGCGGCCGGCGAGCCTGCGGTCCAGGCCGCTGTCCCGGAATCGGGCGAGCTGCCGCTGCCCGAGGGTGAGCCGCGCGGCGTGCGCACCATGACCCTCAACGGCCAAGGCGAGCCGGTCGAGTCGTCGCGCCTCGCCGCGCCCGATGCGCAAAGCGAGGTCTGGCGCAACGTCGACGCCATGCAGAGCGCGCTCGGCATGAGCCTCAGCGCCAACGTCACCGCCGCGGCCTCGCCGTCGAGCCTGCAACTCGCCCTCGAGAACGAGAAGCTCGCCAAGGCGCAGGCCGAGTACGTCGCTCAGCTGCAGCCCAAGGGCGAGCAGGACGGCGACATCGTCGGCCTCGTCATCGCCGTCAACGGCACCGTGAAGAGCGCGGACGTCTATCCCTCGAACGCGCTCTTCCGCAAGTTCTGGGCCAAGCACTTGAACGCCGCGGCGACCGAGGCCATCGCCCGGCGCGACGACACGTCGGCCATCGTGCCGGAGCCGGCCAAGGCCGATGTCGAGGCGTTCCTCGCCGACGCCAGAAACGGTGTGCGCGCTGAGCAGCCGCTGGGCGAGGCCCTTGACCTCGAGATTTCCGAGGGCAAGCAAGCCGAATCCTTTGCGTCGCGCCTGAAGGACGGCAAGCTCCTGCACCTGAACGTGCTGGGCAAGTAGCACCCCCGCAGTCCTGGATTGGCGATGGCCGGGTCTCCACCCGGCCATTTGTCGTTTGCGACGGGGCCTGTGCGCCCAAACGACGCCACGGCACGCAATTTGTGATCCGATGCGGCCTGACTCTGGTATTGGCGGTGCGCGCGGCGCAGCGGACCGTGCCAGGGACCGGCCCGATGCAAAAACGACAAGACGGCGGTGCGAAGCCGCACGCGTGGCTCGCCGCGCTCGCGAATGAGCCAAGGGTTCTCATGCTGCTGCCCGGCCTCTTCTGGGCCGGCAACGCCATCGTCGCGCGCAGCGTCGCGGACGAGGTGCCGCCCATCGGACTCGCCTTCTGGCGCTGGGCGGTGGCCGCACTCCTGATCGCCCCGCTCGCTTGGCCGCATTTGCGCCGCGACGTTCCTGTCATGGCGCGGCACTGGCCGGTCATGCTGCTGCTGACCGCGCTCGGCATCAGCATCTTCAACACGTTCCTCTACATCGGCGCGCACACGACCACGGCCATCAACATCGTCATGCTGCAGACCGCGATGCCGATCGTCGTCGTCATCGCCACCTTCCTGATCTTCCGCGAGACGCTGACCGGCCGTCAGGCGGCCGGCATCGCCGCGTCGCTGGCCGGCACGCTCACGCTCATCTCGCATGGCGATCCCGCCGTGCTCCTGCACCTCGACTTCGAGCGCGGCGACCTGTGGATGCTGGCCGCCGTGGTGAGCTATGCCGTCTACACCGCGCTCCTGCGCCTGCGCCCGCCCGTGCACGGCCTGAGCTTCGTGTTCGCGACCTTCGCGCTCGGCGCCGTGCTGCTCGTCCCGTTCTACGCGGCGGAGTCCGTGTGGGTTCGCCCCATGCCGCTGTCGGCACACACGCTCGCGGCCATCGGTTACGTTGCGGTGTTCGCCTCGATCCTGGCCTATCTGGCCTACAACCGCACCGTCGAGCTCTTGGGCGCCAACACCGCTGGGCTCGTCGTGCACCTCGTGCCGGTGTTCGGCACCATCCTGGCCGTGCTCCTGCTCGGCGAGGAGCTGCACTCCTACAACCTCGCCGGCATCGCCCTGATCGCCTTCGGCCTCTGGCTCGCGACGCGCAAGGCGGCCGCCTAAATCGCCACGTTGTCGATCAGCCGCGTCGCGCCGAGCCAGGCGGCGGCCAGCACGCGGCCGGGGCGTCCGGTCCCAGGCACGTACGGTCCGAACGTCTCCGCGTCGCGCGCCTCGATGTAGTCGACGCGCGTGAACCCCGCGGCGATCAGCGCCTCCGCGGCTTCCCTGGGATCGCGCCCGCGGGCCACCTCGGAGATTGTCTTGAACAGCATCGGCGCGACGAAGCGCTGGTCGGCGTTGAGGTACTGGTTGCGCGACGAGAGCGCGAGGCCGTCCGCCTCGCGCACCGTCGGCACGCCCTGGATGAGCACCGGCAGCGCGAGGTCGCGCACCATCTGCCGGATGACCGCGAGCTGCTGAAAATCCTTCTCGCCGAACAGCGCCACGTTGGGCGTCACCGCCGAGATCAGCTTGCACACCACCGTCGCCACGCCGCCGAAGTGATGCGGCCGGAACGCGCCCTCGAGCGGCAGCGCCGCGCCTTCGACGACGATGTGCGTCGCAAAGCCGTCCGGATACATCTCGGAGACGGGCGGCGCCCACACCAGGTGCGCGCCCGACGCGGCGAGCTTGGCGACGTCGCCCGCCTCGTCGCGCGGGTAGCGCGAAAGGTCCTCGTTGGGCGCGAACTGCGTCGGGTTGACGAAGATCGACACCACGACCTTGTCCGCCGCCGCCAGCGCCGCGCCGACGAGTGCGATGTGCCCCGCGTGTAGGGCACCCATGGTCGGCACCAGCGCGATCGACTGCCCGGCCGCCCGCCACTGCACGATCTCGGCTCGCAAGTGCCTGATTGTCCGAACAGTCTCCACGCCACCCCGGCCCTTCGATTCGCACCCCGGTCCCGATTGAGCGGGCCGATTGAGCGCGAAGTGAGGCCGCGCGCGCCTCTCCGTCAAGGGACCAGCGTCAAGGAGACGTGCGGCCGCTCCGCAACCCTTGTGCGCGCCCGTTGCACAACCCACAGGCAGGCGCCATCTGGTAAAGTGCAAACGCCGGAAGAATCAGGTGTGCTCTCGTCGAGAAGAGGGGAGTCCATGGTCGCGCTGAGAAAATCCGATCTCGCTGGCCCGAGCGCCGGCGATGACGAGCTGCCGCCGCGCGACGAGATCGCCGCCCATTTCCTGTCCGACGAGACGCGCCTCGTCGGCGGCCTGATTGAGCGCGCCGTCTTCACCGGCGACGAGCGCCGCCGCACCGCCGAGCTGGCCCGCCGCCTGGTCGAGGCCATGCGCGCCGATGCCGCCAAGCACGGCGGCGTCGATGCCTTCATGCGCGAGTACGGCCTCTCGAGCGAGGAGGGCGTCATCCTGATGTGCCTCGCCGAGGCGCTTTTGCGCATTCCCGACGCCGACACCGCCGACCGCTTCATCGCCGAGAAGATCGCCGGCGGCCAGTGGGAGCGCCACCTCGGCCATTCCGACTCGACGCTCGTCAACGCGTCCACCTGGGCGCTCCTGCTGACCGGCCGCATCGTCAAGTTGCGCGAGGGGCGCGGCGCCAACCCGTGGGAGGCCCTGAAGCGCCTCGCCGCGCGCTCGGGCGAGCCGTTCATCCGCCAGGCCGTGCGCCAGGCGGTGAAGCTGCTCGGCGACCAGTTCGTGCTCGGCCGCACCATCCGCGAGGCGATCCAGCGCTCCGCGCCCTTCGAGGCGCGCGGCTTCCGCTTCTCCTACGACATGCTGGGCGAGGCAGCGAAGACCGCCCGCGACGCCGAGCGCTATTTCGACCGCTACATGGCCGCCATCGAGGCGGTCGGCGAGGCGGCCGGCCCCAATCCGCTGTCGCATCCCGATTCGCTGCTCGCCCGCCCGGGCCTCTCGGTCAAGCTCTCGGCGCTGCATCCGCGCTACGAGCCCGGCAAGGAGGCCCGCCTCGCCGACGAGCTCTACCCGCGCCTGCTCGCCCTCTTGCGCTCAGCCGAGTCGCGCGGCCTCGCCGTCACCATCGACGCCGAGGAGCAGGACCGCCACGAGCTGATGCTCGATCTCTTTGGCCGCGCCTACACCGACCCCGCGCTCGAGCGCTGGACCGGGCTCGGCCTCGCCGTGCAGGCCTACGGCAAGCGCGCCATCCCCACCATCCGCTGGCTGCGCCGCCTCGCCGAGCACGGCGGCAAGCGCATTCCCGTGCGCCTCGTCAAGGGCGCCTACTGGGACAGCGAGATCAAGTGGGCGCAGGAGCGCGGCCTCGCCGACTACCCGGTGCTGACGCGCAAGCTGCACACCGACGTCTCCTACCTCGCCGCCATGCGCCTGCTCCTTTCCGACACGCGCGCCTTCTACCCGCAGGTTGCGACCCACAACGCCCACACCGTGGCGGCCGCCATGGTCGCCGCCGGCCAGACCGCCTTCGAGTTCCAGCGCCTGCACGGCATGGGCGAAGCGCTCTACGAGGAGGTCTCCGCGCCCGGCAAGATGCGCCACCCGTGCCGCATCTATGCGCCCGTCGGCGAGCACGAGGATCTTCTCTCGTATCTCGTGCGCCGCCTGCTCGAGAACGGCGCCAACACCTCGTTCGTCAACCGTATGGCCGACAGCGAGGCGCCGATCGCCCAGATCATCCGCGATCCTGTAGAGGAAGCGGAGCGCGAGCGCGGCGCCGCAGGCACGGCCAGGCCGCTGCCGCGTCCGCGCGACATCTTCTGGCCCGAGCGCAAGAATTCGCACGGCGTGGCTTTGACCGAACGCAGCGCGCGCCAGGCGCTGATCGGCGACATGGAGATCGCGCTCGAGAACCAGTTCGACGCCGGCCCCATCGTCGACGGCGCCGAGACCACGGGCGGCCCGCAGGCAACGCTCCTCACCTGCCCGCACGACCGTCACGAGCGCCTCGGCACCGTGCGCATCTCGACCCCGCGCGAGGTCGAGGCCGCCATCGCCAGCGCCGAGCGCGCCCATCACGCCTGGGACAAGCGCGGCGGCCCCGGCCGTGCGCGCATCCTCGATCTCGCCGCCGACATGGTCGAGCGCGACCGCGCGCGCCTGATGGCGGTGCTCGTGCGCGAGGCCGGCAAGACGCTCCCCGCCGCCCTCGCCGAGGTGCGCGAGGCCGCCGACCTCTTGCGCTACTATGCGGTCGAGGCGCGCCGCCTCATGAGCGCGCCCGTCACCCTGAAGGGCCCGACCGGCGAGGCCAACACGCTCGATCTGCGCGGGCGCGGGCCGTTCGCCTGCATTGCGCCCTGGAACTTCCCGCTCGCGATCTTTGTCGGCCAGATCGCCGCCGCGCTTGCGGCCGGCAACACCGTGCTCGCCAAGCCCGCCGAGCAGACGCCCATCGCCGCCATGCTGGCCGTGCGCCTGCTGCATGAGGCCGGCGTCCCGCTCGACGTGCTGCATCTCCTGACCGGCTCCGGCGCTGTCGGCGCCGCGCTCGTGAAATCGCCCAAGGTCAAGGGTGTCGCCTTCACCGGCGGCAACGAGGCGGCCTGGGCCATCCAGAAGGCGCTCGCCGAGCGCAAGGCCGACATGGTGCCGTTCATCGCCGAGACGGGCGGCCTGAACGCCATGATCGCCGATTCAAGCGCGCTGCCCGAGCAGGTGGTGCGCGACGCCATCCGCTCCGCCTTCGACAGCGCCGGCCAGCGCTGCTCGGCGCTGCGCGTGCTCTTCGTGCAGGAGGAGATCGCGACCCGCACCGTCCGCATGTTGACCGGCGCCATCGAGGCGCTCGACATCGGCGATCCGTTCGACTACGCGACCGATGTCGGCCCCGTCATCGACGATGCGGCCCAGGACGCGCTGGAAGCCCACAAGGTCCGCATGCAGCGCGAGGGCCGCGAGCTGATCGACATGCGCTTGCCGAACGACTGCCGCGCCGGCACCTACGTCACGCCCGCCTGCTACGAGATCGACAACATGGGCCTCCTCGAGCGCGAGGTGTTCGGCCCCATCCTGCACGTCGTGCGCTTCGCCGGCGGGCACCTGCCGAAGGTGGTGGAGAGCATCAATGCCGCGGGCTACGGGCTGACGCTCGGCGTGCACAGCCGCATCGGCACCGTCGCCGACTACGTGGCCGAGCACGCCCGCGTCGGCAACCTCTACGTCAACCGCAACCAGATCGGCGCCGTGCCGGGCGTGCAGCCCTTCGGCGGCGAGGGCCTGTCGGGCACCGGCCCCAAGGCGGGCGGACCCAACTACCTCGTGCGCTTTACGACCGAGCGCGTCCGCACCACCGACATCACCGCCACCGGCGGCAACATCGGCCTGCTGACGGATGGCGCCGCGGACGCCGACTAGCGCTTCGCGATCTGGCGGTTCTGATCTGCGCTCAGGACTGCAGAGGATCAGGCCCGTATGTGTTGGGTCCGACCGTGCCGCGGCGCAAACCGGCCTCCCTGAAGTACCAAAGACCGTAGAGCGCCAGCGGGATCAGGACGGGCAGAGCAAAAATGCTTTGCGTGAAGGGCCCGCCCGTTATGTTGCGATAGATGCCGATCGCGAACATCGCGATGGTGGGTAAGCCGCCGAGCATCATGGTGGTACCGTAGACGAGCAGGTCCCAGGCGTAGCGGGTGCCGACGTACCACCAGTCCCAGAAAAAGCTCCGCCGGAAGGGCTCGTCGAACAGGCTGATCACAAGAATGGTCGCCAACGTGAGGGCGATCCATCCGGCGAGCCATGCCGCCGAGATGTTGCGGTCGTGCAGGCGTTTGATCATGACGCATAAGACGGCAATGCCGCCGATAAGCATGAGCAGCCCCAACGACCCGAACAAAACGAGGTCCGGCATCCGGGCTTTCAGTTCGAAGCCTTGGAAGTTGTACCGTGGAACGTAGAGGAACGTCTCGTACACGTAAGTCAGCGCAACGGAGATGGCGGCCGCCAGCACCACATAAAGAGCGAACCCGACGAAGAACAACCAGTAATACTTGCGGCTGACGCGGCCTTGAGCGCTGAACAAACTGCGTACGAACGACATTCGAAAATCCCCCCAAACAAAACAGGATGCTTGGCGCCGTGATGCGCCGGTTTAAAGAACGGGACCGCCCCCGCCAACCAAACGACCAGACAACATTCCCCCTCCAAATGAATGAAATTCCTCCGCAACGTTTTCACTAGTAGCATCGCGGATGCGATCGGAACATGTCTGAGTGCGGACCAACAGGATCGTCTGATGTCTGTCTATTCTGGCGGTAAGGGGGGCACGCTTGTCTGCTGCATTCCGGAAAAGTGGGAACCGGTCATGGCGAAGCCATGCGAGCAACCAAGTCCGACAAGAAGCACGACAAGAGACTCCGCCGAGCCTCACGCGCCCGGCTTCTTCGCGCGGACGCGGAACCTGCGCGGCCCCAGCAGGTCATCGGCCGTGTCGAGTTTCCGCGCCAGGAATATCGCAGCGTCGATCTTGTGAAAATTGCGCTTGCGGTAGTAGCGAAGCGCCTCCTCGTTGTTCTCCGCGACGTCGAGCACGATGTGAGTGCAGCCCCTGAGCCGCGCCGCATGATCGATCTGCTCGAACATGAACGAGCCGATGCCGAGGCCGTGGTAGTCGGGATGCACGGCGATCTCTTCGACGAACAGCGGCCGCATGCCACGCGTCTCGAAATAGCGGTGATTGATCCAGCTGTCGGCACCGGCAACCTCGTAGGCGTACTCGGCGTAGCCGACGAGGGCGAGCTTCCCGTCCTGCTTCTTCTCGAACACCAGCTGCTCGACACCCTCGTCCTCATAGATCTCCATGAAGCGCTTCTTGCTGCGCGGCCGCTGGAACTCGACCGTCTCGCGGTTCACGCCTCGGAAGACGAGCTTGAGGAACTCCCACACGCGGTTGATGTCGCGCCGGTGCATGCGCCGCACGCTGAGCTCGATCTCGCCGTCTGCGGGGTTGCCGGCGCGTTTTGCTGGGGTCTTGGGAACGTTGGGCATGGGCATCCGGGGAGAATTACTGAATTGGCGGGCCAGGATGTATCCCAGGTCTGCTGTTTCCGGAAGCGCCAGCATTGCCGCTGGGACTGGCATTCTCCATGTTAGGATGCAGGGAATTTCCCGGACGTGGAGCTTGAATGGCACGCGAGAGCAAGCCACCGGACGTCAAGACGGCGAAGACACCGGCCCCCGCCCCCGCCGCGACCAGCGCCGAGGTCGCCGACTTCGTCGCCAAGGTGCGCGCGCTCGGGCCCGCCGCAGGGCCGGGGCGCGGCCGTCTCCTGTTCGCCATGGACGCCACCATGAGCCGCGCGCCGACCTGGGACATGGCGCTTGCGCTCCAGTCCGAGATGTTCCGCGCCGTGAAGGAGGTGGGCTCGCTCGAGGTGCAGCTCATGTACTTCCGCGGCGCGGGCGAGGCGCGCGCCTCCAGATGGGTGACGAACGCCGACGCGCTGGCCGCCCTCATGCGCCAGGTCGCCTGCCACGGCGGCTTCACGCAGATCGGCAAGGTGCTGGCGCAGGCGCGGCGCGAGTCGGAGAAGGCGAAGGTCGCGGCCCTGGTCTACGTCGGTGACGCGGTCGAGGAGCCGATCGACGACCTCGCCGGGCGCGCGGGCGAGCTCGCCATGCTCGGCGTCCCGGCTTTCCTCTTCCAGGAGGGCGACGACGCCAACGCGTCCCGCGCCTTCAAGGAGATTGCTCGCCTGACCAATGGCGCCCACTGCCGCTTCGGCCCCGGAGCGGCGGCGGAGCTGCGCGAGCTTCTGACCGCGGTCGCCGTCTACGCGGCAGGCGGGCAGAAGGCGCTCGAGGCGCTCCTTGCCAAGCCCGGCGGCACCGGCGCGCGCCGCCTGCTTGGACAGATGCGCGGCTAACCCATAAGTTCGAGTGCCGACGTGCGCCGGATTCGTACGGCACACACGTCAATCAGGTAGACCATGATCGCTTCGGACCCTATCAGTCCGAAGCGTGAATCATCGGTCTCATCAAAAGAGACCATGATCGCTTCGGACCCTATCAGTCCGAAGCGTGGAAAATCGGTCTAGAGAAAGGGACCATGATCGCTTCGGACCCTACCAGTCCGAAGCGTGGAAAATCGGTCTCATCAAGACTTGGAGCGAAAGTCGCGAGAGTGACGCGCTGATGCAATTCTTTCTTCTCGGTCTCGCCGCGCTCGTGCTGGCGCTGTTCCTGCTCTCGGGGTTCACGCGCGCCAACCCGGCGGCCATGGCGCGCCAAATCCGGCTCGCCGGGGGCGCGCTCGCGCTCGGCGCGGCGGCGATCTTCCTCGTGCGTGGAGCGGCGGGCCCCGCGAGCCTGCTCGGCGCGCTCGGCGCCTGGCTCCTGGGCTGGAGCGGCGCGGCCCCCTCCGGGCCGACACGCAAGTCGCCCGGCCAGATGTCGACGGTGACCACCGAGCATCTGGCGATGGAGCTCGATCACGACAGCGGCGCCATGTCGGGGCGGGTCTTGAAGGGCATGTTCGCCGGCCGCGACCTCGACAGCCTGAAGCCCGCCGAGGTGGCGCTCCTCTGGCACGACTGCCGCTTCGTCGATCCCGAGTCGGCCCAGCTCATCGAGGCCTACCTCGACCGCATCCACCCGACATGGCGCGAGGACGTCTCGCGCGGCGAGCGCCAGATGCGCGACCACGACGGACGCATGACGCCGGACGAGGCCTACGACATCCTGGGGCTCAAGCCTGGCGCCAGCGAGGAGGACATCCGCCGCGCCCATCGCGACCTGATGCTGAAGCTGCACCCCGACCGTGGCGGCTCGACCTACCTTGCGGCCCAGGTCAACGAGGCCAAGGACGTGCTGCTCAATCAAGACCCGTGACGAGGGAGAAGAGCTCCGCGGGGACCTGCCCCGCGAGCTGCAGCAGCGAGCCCGTCACGATCAGCAAGGTCGCCAGCACGAACGCGCCCTTGCGCGCCTTGAGCGTGTTGGCATGGCGGCTCATCGCATTCCGCTCGCTCATCTCGTCCTGCATGCGAGCGAAGGTGTCGAGGTGAGACCGCATCTGGTCCGAGGCGGAGGTGCGCTGGAACTGGCGGAACCGCTCCTCCTGCGCGCGCCGGCTCTGATGGTCGAGCGCCGCGGATTCGTGGAAGAAGGCGAGCCACCATTCCCTGAGCAGGAGCACGAAGCCCGCCAGATCGAGCGCGATCCCGGCGACCGAAACCCAACTCTGCACCATCGGTCCCCCAACTGCGGCGCGCTCGGCCAGACCATGATCTAGCGCCCCCCGCTACTCCGACTTCATTACGAAACAATCGATGGCGAGGCGCCGGAGCTCGAGGCAGGCATTCGTGGCCGCGGGCTCGTCGAAGCGCACGAAGCGGGCGCGGAATATTTGCCGCTGCTCGCGCTGCACGGGCAGCGTCACGCCGTCGTGACCGTCGAGCAGCCCGACGGCGCGCGTGCGCGTGGTGTCGAGCTTGGCCTGCGCCTCGTCGACGGTGCCGTAGGCGCCGATCTGGATCTCGTAGCCGACGCCGACCGGAGCGGGCGTGAACTGGCGCGTCGGCATCGGACCCTTGAGGTGCGAAGGCGGCGGGGGCGGCGCGGCGCGCTGCGGCTCGTCCGCCCGCGCCGGCGTCGCGAATGCTGTGAGCGCGGCCGCCTGCTGGTCGAGCGTCGAAGGCGCGCGCGCGACCGTCGCCGCTGGAGCCTCGGCGACGGGCTTCGCGTCGACCGGCGTCCCTTCGACGATGGAATTGCGGATGAGGCCGGCGATGTCCTGCGGGGCGGGCGCCGCCGCGGCCTGCGCGACGGGGCCCGCGCCGGGAGGCGGCGCCGACTCGGTTTCCTCCGTCATGGCGGCGCGCAATGCGTGCAGGTCGAGGCGCGGCGATGTCGGCGCGGCGGCGGCCGTTTCATAGGCTGGATCGCTCGCCGGCGGACCCGCCGCGTCGCCCTGCGCCAGCACCGCCCCGATCGGGTCATGCTGGGGAGGCCGCTCGGCGGGCGTCGGTTGCGGCGGCTTCGGCACCGCTTTCTCTTGCGCTTTCACAGCCACCTTCGCCGGCTTCACGGGAGGCACGGGCTTGGTTTTGGGCGTCCAGCCCGCATCCGCGACGACCGCTGTCTTGGTCGCCGGGCGCGCCTTGGCGATGAGCTCTGGTGACGACGAGCGTGTCTTCTCGCTCGAGGCTTTGCGGAGCGCGGTGTAGAGCAGCGAGCGCATGAGCGCATTGCGCGTCGCCGCCGTCTTGCCGCCGAACACGGCGCCGACGATGTGCTTGCCGTCGGCCTGCACCGACGAGACCAGGTTGAACCCCGAGGCGCGCGTATAGCCGGTCTTGACGCCGTCCATGCCCGGGAAGCCGCGCATCAGCGTGTTGTGCGTCTTGTGCGTCTTGCCGCGGAAGGTGAAGGACGTGGTCGCAAACAGCCGGTAGCGCCGCGGGAAGTCGTCCTGCAGCCGGAGGGCGAGGGTCACCATGTCCCGCGCCGTCGTCTTCTGTACCGGGTTGGGCAGGCCGGACGCGTTGCGGAACGTGGTGGACGACATGCCGATCTCGCGCGCACGCGTGGTCATGAGGCGTGCGAACTGGGCTTCGCTTCCGCCGATGGTCTCGGCCACGGCCACGGCGACGTCATTGGCCGATTTGACGACCAGCGCCTTGATGGCGTCGATCACCTCGATCTCGTCGCCCGCATCGAGCCCGAGCTTGGAGGGTGCGACCGCTGTTGCGCGCTCGCTGAAGACGATCTTGCTATCGTAGGAAAGGCGGCCCTGCTCGATCTCCCCGAACAGGATGTAGAGCGTCATCATCTTGGTGAGGGACGCCGGGAAGCGAAGCTCGTCGGCGGATTGCGCGTGCAACGCCTTGCCGGTGTTGGCGTCGATGATGAACGAGGATTGCTTGGCTTGCTGCGCCTGCACAACGCCGGCCGGCGCCGCGAGCAGCGCGCCCGCGGCAAGTGCCAGACTGAGAATCAGCGATCGAAGGACGGAACTCGCCAAGAAGCCCCCGCGGTTCGACAAGCGGCTCGTCGGTGATTCGGACCCGGCCTCGCCCCCGCCGGAACACCGACCATACCCGAGAACCTGACTCCATGCCTATGCTTCACGGCCACTTTTGGGCCGGAGTGGCTCATCCACCACGCTCTTGAAGCGGCCCGGCAGCACGTGTGGGCAAGCTATCCGACCCGTCCTGCCAAGACCTTAACGCCTCGCTCGCCGTGCTGCGGGGGACGGAGGATGCTGCGACGCAATATGTTACTTGAACATATGGTGCGGTGCGGCTAACTTAGAGGGAGGCTCCTCGCGCCGCAATGTCCCAACCCCGCAGCAGCAGGCAGGCACACCCATGATGACCAACTTTCAGGATTTCCAGAGGTTCGGCCAGTCTAATGTCGACACCGCTTTGAAGTTGTTCGGCGATTGGAACAAGGGCTGGCAGGCGATCGCGGCCGAGATGACCGACTACTCGAAGCGCGCCTTCGAGGAGAGCACCTCGACCTTCGAGAAGCTCGCCTCCGCCAAGTCCATCGAGCAGGCGTTCGAGATCCAGTCGAGCTTTGCCAAGCGCGCCTACGAGGACTACATGCAGCAGCTGACCAAGATCGGCGGCATGTACACCAGCCTCGCCAAGGACGCCTACAAGCCGGTCGAGAAGGCCTTCCAGAACGGCAGATAGCCGCCTTGCGGCGGAACACGGGTTCCAACTGACCGAGATGTTGAGGCCCGGGTGCATCGCCCGGGCCTTTTTTATCCGCCGCGCGACACCACTTTCATTTCGCCCGAAAGGTCCGATCTTGTGCCCACTGGGGCATTGCTGGCGCAAGCTACCTGCGCGAACATGCCAGGATCGGCTTCGGGTTGCGCTGGAGAGGCGGCCCGTACTGCAGCACACTGATGGACGACTGACGACGCGTAAGATGAGACCTGGACCGAGAATGGCTGGCAAGAACGGCGCAGGAAACGACCGTGGCGGCGAGGAAGGCAAGACGGGCCTCGTCACCAAGACGCGCCCCAAGACCAAGAAGCCTTCGCTCTACAAGGTTTTGCTCCTCAACGACGACTATACTCCGATGGAGTTCGTCGTGCTCGTGCTGGAGAAGTACTTCAGCAAGGGGCGGGAGGAAGCGACACGCATCATGCTGCACGTGCACCATAAGGGCGTCGGCATCTGTGGCGTCTTCACTTACGAGGTGGCCGAGACAAAGGTGACGCAGGTCATGGACTTCTCGCGTCAGCATGGCCATCCTTTACAATGCACCATGGAGAAAGAGTAGGTCGAACGTGCCATCCTTCTCGAAGAGCCTTGAATCCTCGCTGCACCGCGCGCTCGAGTTCGCCAACGAGCGCAACCACGAGTTCGCCACCCTCGAGCATCTTCTCGCGGCGCTGATCGACGATCGCGACGCGGCAGCCGTCATGCGCGCCTGCAACGTGGATCTCGACGCGCTGCGCGCCCGCGTCGGCGAGTACCTCGACACCGAGCTCGGCAACCTCGTCCACAAGGGCACCGCCGAAGCCCAGCCCACCACCGGCTTCCAGCGCGTCATCCATCGCGCCGTCGTCCACGTGCAGTCCTCGGGACGCGAGGAGGTGACGGGCGCCAACGTCCTCGTCGCCATCTTCGCCGAGCGCGAGAGCCATGCCGCCTTCTTCCTGCAGGAGCAGGAGATGACGCGCTTCGACGCGGTCCAGTACATCAGTCACGGCATCGCCAAGCGTGCAGGCATGTCGGAGCCCAGGGGAGTGCGCGGCGTGGACGACGAGCAGGCGAGCGAGGCGGGCGAGGAGAAGAAGCCCGGCCAGGACGCCCTCAACACCTACTGCGTCAACCTCAACAAGAAGGCGCGCGAAGGCCGCATCGATCCCCTGATCGGCCGCGAGCCCGAGGTGCTGCGCACCATCCAGGTGCTCTGCCGCCGCCAGAAGAACAACCCGCTCTTCGTCGGTGACCCCGGCGTCGGCAAGACCGCCATCGCCGAGGGCCTGGCGCGCAAGATCCTGCGCGGCGAGGTGCCCGAGGTGTTGAAGGGCGCCACCATCTTCGCCCTAGACATGGGCGCCCTCCTCGCCGGCACGCGCTATCGCGGCGACTTCGAGGAGCGCTTGAAGGCCGTCATGAAGGAGATCGAGAACTATCCCGGCGCCATCCTCTTCATCGACGAGATCCACACCGTGATCGGCGCCGGCGCCACCTCCGGCGGCGCCATGGACGCGTCGAATTTGCTGAAGCCCGCGCTGCAGTCCGGCACGGTGCGCTGCATCGGCTCGACCACCTACAAGGAATACCGCCAGCATTTCGAGAAGGATCGCGCCCTCGTCCGTCGCTTCCAGAAGATCGACGTCAAGGAGCCGACGGTCGAGGATTCAATCGCCATCCTCAAGGGCCTGAAGCCGTACTTCGAGGAGTTCCACAAGCTCAAGTACACGGGCGAGGCCATCAAGGCCGCGGTCGAGCTCAGCGCCCGCTACATCCACGACCGCAAGCTGCCCGACAAGGCGATCGACGTCATCGACGAGACGGGCGCCTCGCAGATGCTGGTGCCGGAGGGCAAGCGCAAGAAGAAGATCACCGTGCGCGAGGTGGAGGCCACCGTCGCCACGATGGCGCGCATCCCGCCCAAGACCGTCACCAAGTCGGACGCCGAGGT